>PAWH01000039.1 GCA_002714055.1 Candidatus Pelagibacterales bacterium
TGGATATTAGATAATATTGAAGACGCAAGGAGGCTAGCTTCAAAAAACAGACTGGCTGTTGGTACTATAGACACATTTTTATTATTTAAATTTACATCTGGTAAAAGTTTTTACACTGACGTTACAAATGCATCGCGAACAAGCCTCTATAATATTTATGATAATCAATGGGATAATACATTATTAGAAATTTATGACATACCAATTAATATNTTACCNGAAGTAAAAGATAATATTNNTGAATTTGGNAGNANTGANAAAAAACTATGTGNATACAACATACCTATTCTAAGTATGNTTGGAGANCAACAATCNTCANGTTTAGGTCAGTTTTGTNTNAATGCTGGAGAGGTTAAGGCTACNTTTGGAACAGGNTGTTTNATTCTAATGAATACNGGAACNAATATTNTAAGAAGTAAAAATAAATTACTTACTACTATTGCTTATAAAATAGATAANAAAATAANTTATGCNTTAGAAGGNTCTATTTTTAATTCTGGNACNGCNGTTCAGTGGCTTAGAGATAATTTAAAAATAATNAAAAAANCAGAAGATACTCAANNACTTGCCTCAAGTATTANAGATAATAATGGNGTTTATTTTGTTCCAGCTTTTACAGGACTAGGAGCTCCATACTGGAAACCAGATGCAAGAGGAGCTATATATGGGTTATCCAGATCTTCTGGNCCGGCAGAAATTTCAAGAGCAGTTTTAGAATCGATCGCTTATCAATGTACTGACTTATTAGATGCTATGAAATCTGATGGGCAAAAACCAAGAATAATACGAGTAGATGGTGGTATGACTTCAAATGATTGGCTAATGCAATTCTTATCTAATATTAGCGAAACCCNAATAGAAAAATCAATAAATACGGAATCAACTTCTTATGGAGTTGCTTTACTTGCTGCCATAGGGGCCGGGTTAATTAGCTCATTAGAAAAATCTTCAAAAAACTGGAAAGTAAAAAAATATTACCAACCACAAATGAGCAAAAATAAAATAGAAAAAAATAGAAATGGCTGGCAACAAGCCATTAATAAAACTATAATGTAGTCCTCAAGAATTANAAAAATGTTTAGAGCATGTACGATTTAATTATAAAAAATGGAACTGTTATTGATGGAACCGGTTCTCCAAGAAAAATGGCAAGTATATCTATTAAAGATGGCAAGATTGTAGAAGTTGGAGATATTTCTAGTCAAGCAAAGAGGGTTATAGATGCCAAAGACAAGCTTGTTACGCCGGGTTGGGTAGATATTCATACCCATTATGATGGACAAGCTACTTGGGACTCATATTTAACCCCTTCATCTTGGCATGGCGTTACAACCTCAGTTTTTGGGAATTGTGGTGTAGGATTTGCTCCAGTGAAAAAAGGTAGCGAAGAATATCTAATAAATCTCATGGAAGGAGTAGAAGATATACCTGGATCGGTTTTATCTGAGGGTATTAATTTTACTTGGCAAAGTTTTCCTGAATACATAGACGCACTAGAAAAAAAACCTCGAATTATGGATATTGGGACGCAAATACCTCATGGCGCACTTAGATTTTATGTTATGGGAGAAAGAGGAGCCAATCATAAAGAAAAACCTAGTGAAGAAGAAATAGGCAAAATGACTTTACTAATAGAAGAAGGACTTAAAGCAGGAGCCCTGGGAATATCTACTTCCAGAACTACCAAACATAAGTCTTCTGATGGAACACTCACTCCTAGTTTAAGTGCAGATGATAAAGAACTTGCAGGAATTGCAGAAGGACTAAAAAGAGCAAATGCGGGACTTATTCAATGCAACTCAGATATGGGCCCAGGTGAGATGGAAATTCTTATTCAAGCTGCACAACACTCCAAACGACCTCTTTCAGTATTACTAATTCAATATAATGATTTTCCTGACCGTTGGCGAGAAACACTGAANTATATTAAGNAAGCAAATNCTTTAGGCATTAAAACTACAGGNCANGTAGGTAGTAGACCAATAGGTGTTGTAATGGGTTTTAATACGAGTGTAAATCCATTTTCTTCTCACAGCCAATGGAAACAACTTAAACACCTCAGTTCTGAAAAAAGAATTGAAATAATAAATAAAGACAAAGAATTACAAAGAATATTGGTTAATGAAGTTCCTGAAAACAACCATACCAATTGGATTAATAACGCTTTTAAAAGAACCTTTAAACTAGAAGAACCTCTAAACTATGAGCCTACTCATAATGAGAGTATATTTAATATAGCTAAATTACAAAATAAAAGTCCTTGGTATATAGCCTTAGATCACTTTATAAACGGAAAGAATAAAGATAATTTTTTAATGCATACATTTGAAAATTATTCTGAAAATAGCTTAAATGTAATAGAAGAAATGCTTTTACAAGAAGAGACCATATGTGGTGTAGGAGATGCAGGAGCACATGTAGCAACAATATGTGATGCAAGTTATCCTACGTTTATGGTTCCTTTTTGGTCTAGAGACAGGAAAAGAGGCAGATTATTAAACTTAGAATACTTAATTTCAAAACAAACACTTAAAACAGCTCATACTTTTGGATTATATGACAGAGGAGTTTTATCTTCAGGGATGAAAGCAGATATTAATATAATTGACTACGATAAAATTTCATTAACACTGCCCTCACTATCTTATGACCTGCCAAGTGGTGGTAAAAGACTTGTTCAAAAATCTGTTGGATATGAGCATACTTTTGTTGCTGGCATAGAGGTTTCTCATGAAGGACAATTTACAGGAGAATTGCCTGGAAAAGTAATAAGAGGCTCACAGAAATTAAACTAATAAATAGGAAAAAAAAATGTCAAATGATTTACTAGTAGAAAAAAATAATGGAATCTTGAAACTCATTATGAATAGACCGGAAAGGAGAAATGCACTGAGTGACGTAATGCTCAACAACATGCTAGATGAATTAAATAAAGCCAGTTTTGATAACTCTATCAGAGTAATAGTATTAACTGGAGCCGGCAATGCTTTCTGCGCAGGAGGTGATGTAAAGGATATGGCTGAAAAAAAAGATTCAGGAGATAAGACTACACAACAAAAAACTAGTGATTTAAGACGTGTAATGGAAACGGCAAGATTGCTTCATGAAATTACTACACCAACAATTGCAGTAATTCCAGGCCCTGCAGCTGGAGCAGGTTTTTCTTTAGCTATGGCATGCGATATGCGTATAGCATGTGAATCTTCGAAGTTTACAACCGCATTTGCTAAGGTAGGTTTTCCCGGGGATTTTGGTGGAAGCTATTTTCTTACTCAAATGATTGGGACTGCTAAAGCCAGAGAATTATATTACCTTTCAGAGCTAATGACAGCTCAAAAAGCATACGAAATAGGAATTATTAATAAAGTAGTAGCTGATAATGAATTTGAAGAAGAAGTTAAAAAAATAATTACTCATATAGCATCTGGACCCTCAATAGCATATAGGTATATGAAGACAAATATGAACGTGGCTGAATTAGGAGATTTAAATCAATCACTTGACAGCGAAGCCATGCATCAAACTTTATGTAGATTCACAGAAGATCATCAAAATGCAACCAAAGCGTTCATTGAAAAAAAACAACCCATATTTAAAGGAAAATAATATAAATTTTATAGAAAGTTAATTTTATGGATATAAGTATTATTAAGGCCCTTACTTTTGATACAGGCGGCACTATACTAGATTGGCATACTGGTTTTTCTGAAGCTTTTAAAAAGGCTGGAGATAAATATAGCATTAATGAAGATTGGGCAAAAATTGCTAACGAGTTAAGAAGAAGATCTTTAAAAAAAGTTCTAAATTTAGGTGAGAACTCCATTCCTACTTATAACTTTGATAATGCCCATAGAATGGCACTTGATGAGATAATTCTAGATTATAATTTAGATAAGTTTTCGGAAGAGGACAGATACGACATTTCTTACAACGCTCCCCATAATTTTAAAACTTGGGATGATTTTCCTTCGGTATTACCTGAATTAAGAAAAAAGTTCATTTGTGTATCTTTTACACTTCTTAGTTTTAGACTAATAATGGATACTGCTAAAAAAAATAAATTATCATGGGATGCCGTTATGTCCTGTGAAGCAATTGGAAAATATAAACTTTTACCAGAAGCATACACTACAACTGCTAAATGGTTACAACTAGAACCTACTCAATGTGCTATGGTCGCCTGTCATAATTTCGATTTAGATGCAGCCAAAAAAGTTGGATATAAAACAATATTTATTAAAAGAGCTGATGAGTGGGGCAAAGAAGGTCCTCCTGATCCAATACCTAATAAGCATCATGACTTAATTTTNGATTCATTTACAGAATTGAAAGAGGCTTTAAAATGTTAATAAACAAACAAATTTTTTTGAAGGAAACTCCTCAAGGAAAATTATCTAATTCTCATTTTGAAACCATAAGTTCTGATATTGCTTCTCCGGATAACGGAAAAGCACTGATAGAGACTTTGTATATATCGATAGACGCTGCTAACAGAGCATGGATGCAAGGGAGAACTTATAGAGATCAAATTCTTCCAGGAAATTTAATGGCAGGATTTGCTCTAGGTAAAATTATAGAAACGAAAAGTGATAATTTTAAAGTAGGAGANATAGTAGAAGGTGATTTAGGTTGGCANAATTACTCCTTGAAGTCAGAAAATGAAATAGATAAAGCACATATTATTTCTTCCCTTAGTTTACACATGAGCGTTCTTGGGATTACAGGAAGGACTGCATACTTTGGAATGAAATTAGCTGATCTTAAAAAAGAAGATACTGTTCTAATTTCTGCAGCTGCTGGAGCCGTAGGAAATGTAGCAGGTCAAATTGCTAAAATTAAAGGTTGTAGGGTTATTGGAATAACTGGCTCAGAAGAAAAAGCTAAATGGCTTACCCAAGATCTAGGATTCGATGGAGTNGTTAATTACAAAAATGGAAATTTGGTTAAAGATTTAAAAGAGCTTTGTCCTAATAAAGTTGATGTGTATTTTGATAATGTAGGAGGAGATATATTTGAAACCATAATGTTCGGAATGAACAATCATGGAAGAGTAATTTGCTGTGGCGCTTTATCACAATATGATCAAGCCCCACCAAAAAATGGTCCTAGAGGAATTCCAGGAATAATTGTTACAAAAAGACTATCTTTAAGAGGTTTTATAGTTATGGATTTTGATGNNCAAAAAGAAGAAGCTAATAAACAACTTCTAGAGTGGATAAATAATAAAGAATTATTAGTGGCGGAGGACATAGTAGAGGGTTTAGAAAACGCACCTTCTGCATTAATTGGACTGCTTAATGGTAAAAATAAGGGCAAAAGAATAGTAAAAATCTAGGAATGTTTATTATGAGTGAAAAAGAAAAATGGTTATCTTTAAATCGAGAAGATGCACAAGAGCCAGATATGCCTATTTGCGACCCCCATCACCACTTATGGGACTTTAAAGAAAATTTTACTCAACCAACATATTTGCTTCCNGANATACTAAAAGATGTTAATTCTGGTCATAATATAGTCTCTACTGTCTTTATAGAATGTGGCGCTATGTACAATCCAGAAAATTCAATTACTAAAAATGTAATTTCAGAAACTGAATTTGTAAATGGGATAGCTGCCATGAGTGAATCTGGCTTGTACGGAAAAACTAAAATTGCTGCTGGCATCGTCGGAAGTGCTCCACTTTTAATAGGAAAAAAAGTAGCAAATATTTTAGACAGACTTTTATCCATAAGTACTGAAAGATTTAAAGGAGTCAGATCTCAAGCTGCTATGCATCCAGATGGCACTATACCTGAATCAAGAGCAAGGCCTCCTGAAGGAGTTTATATTAACGAAAAATTTCATGAGGGTTTTGCAGAATTGGCGCCTAGAAATTTATCATTTGAGGCGTGGTGTTATCATCCACAAATTCCTCAACTAGTAGAGCTGGCAAAAAAGTTTACTGATACCATTATAATATTTAATCACTTTGGTGGACCTCTGGGAGTAGGATCATTTAAGAATAAGAATGAAGAAGTCTATGCATTCTGGAAAAAAAATGTAAAAGAATTATCTAAATGTAAAAATGTATTCGCTAAATTAGGTGGAATAGCAATGAAAATTAATGGCTATGAATGGCATAAAAGNTCTCTACCTCCAAGCAGCGATGAACTTCTAAATAAAACAAAAAATTATTACGAAACCACACTCGAATATTTTGGAGCAGAAAGATGTATGTTTGAATCNAATTTTCCCGTAGATAAATTAAGCTGTAGCTATGTAAATTTGTGGAACAGTTTTAAAAAACTAACTAAAAACTACTCTAAAAGTGATAGGTCTCTACTTTTTCATGACACTGCAACTAAAGTGTATAAACTCTAGCTAAAATTATTNAAATAATGAAAAGAGATTATTATAACGCTATAGTTTGTAAAAACACAGGTTCAATAGATAACTTAGAACTGAACTCCCTTAAAAGAAAAAAACTTAATAGTGATGAAGTAAGAGTTGAAGTAAGGGCCTGTGGTGTTAATTTTCCTGACAAATTAATGATCGAAGGGCAATACCAATTTAAACCAAAGCTTCCATTCATCCCTGGCTTAGAGGTATCAGGAGTTATTTCAGAGACCTTTNANAANAATAAAAAAATTNCATTAGGCTCCANAGTAATGTGTCAATTGAGGTTTGGAGGATACTCGGAAGAAGTAGTAGTTAATAAAAATAATATAATTCATATGCCTTTAAATTTTTCTTTTGAGGAAGCTGCAGGATTTAGAGTAGCAGCCCAAACTGCCTATGTATCTTTAGTTGAAAGAGCAAAAATTAAAAAGGAAGAAACCTTACTAGTATTAGGAGCTGCAGGAGGTGTTGGATTGGCTGGAGTACAATTAGGTAAAGNTTTAGGAGCTAATGTAATTGCTGTATCCAGCTCAAAACAAAAACAAAAAATTTGTAAAGAAATGGGAGCACACTATTCCATAGGTTATAATGACCTTAAAAACAATATTTTAGATATCACATTTGGCAAAGGAGTAGATATAATATACGACCCAGTAGGAGGAGATTCTTTTAGCAATGCCTTAAAATGTATAAAATGGGGAGGAAGATTTCTCATCATAGGCTTTGCAGGAGGTAGTATCCCCTCTCTTCCTATTAACATTGCACTTATAAAAGGTATTTCTGTATTAGGCATAAGAGCTGGAGAATACTTCAGAAGATTCCCAGAGAAAAAAGAAAGTGCTATTTCAAATCTTTTCAAAATAGCAGATTCTGGTTTAATCAACCCTAAAATTCATAAAATATTAAGCCTAAAACAAGCCAGCAAAGGGTTAAAGATGATTGAGGATAGAGCTATTATAGGTCGTTTAATATTGAAGCCATAAAAATTTAGTGAATATCTTCAGCACCTTTAACAGCTTCTAAAAATTTGTTATATGAAAAATCAGGAGCTCTAGCTGCCTCTAATATTACTTCTTCCTTTTTACTTTGCATCTCAATTATTTGAGGAATATCTTTAACCACATCTAAAGGAATAATAACTGCACCATGTTTATCAAAATGAATAATATCCGCATTATTTGCTTCCATTCCATATATATTAACTGTCTCAGAATAATCTACGATATGAGTATATGCATGACTTGGTCCTATAGATCCAGCAAGAGCAGAAAAACCTTTTGCCCATTGATCAAGATCTCTTACTGCACCATTTGTTACTAGCCCCTTTACTCCCAGCCCTAAGTGAATAGCACTATTAACTTCGCCCCAGAAACAACCAAAACCTTCTAATTCATCAATATCTTGTATAACTACTACTGAAGGCTTTTTGGGACTATCTATGTATTCATAATATTTAGTTTTTAAAGCTTGAGTTTCTTTATCCGGCATTGTGGTACTACTAATTTTAGCAGTTTTTACGTAGCCGCAAACCGAACCTGACATACCTACTGCTCTTAGAGGTTTATTTGTAAAACCGAGGGCTCTTCTTTCCGGAGCTGCCACATCCAAAGCATTACAGACAGTAGGAGTATCCCATGACTGTAATTTTATTAAATCTTCTATTGTTACTTCTTTCATAATAAAAATAATCCACTTAATTAAAATATAAAATTATTTTAAATTATACAAAATTTATTGAAATTAAAATATTTTATAATATAATTTTAATAAAGTGGGTGCCTTTAAGGCTGAGATTCGATACCCTTTAGAACCTGATCTGGATAATGCCCAACGTAGGAAGCAGTATATGTCAAAAATATTTTTATTTTTATTCTATTTATTATTATTTTTTACAATTCAAAATTCTGTTTTTGCAGATACTAAATTAGTACTTCTTCTTGACTGGTTTATAAACCCTGACCACGGACCTATAATTATTGCCGATAAAAAAGGTTATTTTAAAAATAACAATTTGAGTGTTGAAATAATACCCCCTGCAAATCCTGCTGATCCCCCTAAAATGGTAGCAGCAGGTAAAGCTGATATAGCCATATCATATCAACCAGATTTACATCTTCAAGTTCATCAAGGACTTCCAGTCGTGAGGATCGGTACATTAGTTGCAACTCCTTTAAACTGCCTACTTGTATTAGAAGATGGACCTATAAAAACAATTGCAGATTTAAGAAATTCCAAGATAGGATATTCAATTCCGGGTATACAAGAAGCACTAGTATACGGATTACTAAAAAATGCTAATATTAACAAAAATGAAGTTGAACTTATAAACGTTAACTGGTCATTATCTCCTTCACTAATGAGTGGTCAAGTGGATGCGGTTATTGGTGCATTCAGAAACTTTGAATTAAATCAAATGACTATTGAAGGAATAAAAGGCAAATGTTTCTACCCTGAAGAAGAAGGAGTTCCTCCATACGATGAACTCATATTTATTGTAAACAATAAAATGATTAATAATAAAATTTTAAATAATTTTTTATTTGCTATAGAAAAAGCAACCCAATTTATAGTAAATCATCCTGAAGAAAGCTGGAAAATTTTTTCTAATACTTCTAAAGAATTAAATACAAAACTAAATAAAATGGCCTGGTATGATACCATTCCTAGATTAGCATTAAGACCTTCAGCATTAGATACAAAACGTTACATAAGGTTTGAAAAGTTCCTACTGAGCCAAGGATTAATAAAAAATATATTACCTATCAAGCTCATGGCAATCGAATTGCCCTATGAGTTTTATGAAGAATAAACATGTAATCTCTGTAGAAGGAAGTTTAATAATTGAAGATAAGAATTTGTTAAACAACTTCTCATTACGAGTTAATAAAGGTACTTGGACTACTATTTTAGGCCAATCTGGCGTCGGCAAATCTACCCTTCTAAAATTAATTGCAGGACTTAAAATTCCAGGAAAGTTTAATGGTAATGTTAATATAAATAACATCAATAAAAGAACTTTTTCTTGGATGTCCCAGGATGACCTTCTGCTTCCCTGGATGAATATAATAAGAAATGTGTGCCTCGGACAAATTTTAAGAAATGAGAAATTAGACTATCGCAAAGCAGAAAAACTTTTACAAAAAGTAAAATTAAAAAACCTTTCCACACAATTGCCTGAAACTCTATCAGAAGGAATGAGACAACGAGTTGCCTTAGCGAGAACCCTCATGGAAGAGACTGAAATAGTATTGATGGATGAGCCTTTTTCATCATTGGATTATGTAACTAGATCTTATATACAAAGTTTATCAAGAGAATTATTAAAAAACAAAACCGTAATAATGGTTACTCATGATCCAACAGAGGCATTAATATTAAGTAATAATTTACTATTAATAGAAAACAAAAGATTAACAGAGTTAAAACTACCTAATTCAGAACCTATTAGAAGTATCAACCAAAATAATTTTTCCAAGTATTATGAAAAGACTATAAAAAAACTTCAACAAGCGCACATAGAATCATGAAAAAAATATTCAAATTTATAATATATTCATCAGTTCTAGTCGTAATTTGGTGGGCGATAAAATTATTTTCTGGCACTCCAGATTTCATTCTACCTAGTCCTGATATAGTAATAAAATCTATGATTGATAATTATTATTTATTGTTCTCAAATGCTTTAATTACATTGTATGAAATCATAGTGGGTTTTATATTGGGAACTTTGTTAGGATTAATAACTGGCATCCAATTAATTATTTCAAAAAATTCTAGAAAACTATTACTTCCATTTATTTTGTTAAGTCAGGCCATTCCAATTTTTGCATTAGCACCGATACTAACTCTATGGCTAGGATATGGAATCTGGTCAAAAGTTATTATGACTATGATTATCATTTATTTTCCTATTACTATTTCATTTTATGAAGGGCTTAAAAGAATAGACCCTATGGTCGTAAATTTAATAAGTATCATGGGAGCTGGAAAATTATCTTTTTTATTTAAAGTTAGAATACCTTTTGCATTACCTCAACTATCTTCAGGGTTAAAATTAGCAGCTGCTTTTGCTCCTATTGGAGCAGTTATAGGCGAATGGGTTGGTTCTTCTAAAGGATTAGGATACTTAATGCTTTACGCTAGCGGAAGGGTGCAAATTGATTTAATGTTTGCTTCAATAATTGTTTTAGCAATTTTTACAGTGATACTCTATAATATAGTTTCATTTATTACTAACCAATTAACGAAATGGGATCCAAAATCTTACATAAATTGACTGAATAATTCTAAGGATAAAAAATGGAAAATACTAAAAAATTTTATATTAATGGTGAATGGGTTAACCCAGAAGAATCTAGAACTCTAGATGTAATAAACCCAGCAAACGAAGAAGTCATAGCTGTAATAAGTTTAGGTTCTGAAAAAGATGTAAACAAAGCTGTAAAAGCTGCAAAAAATGCATTTGTAACTTTCTCGTTTTCTCACAAAGAAGAGCGTTTAGAACTTCTTGAAAAAATTATGGATGTTTATAAAAAACGTATGTCAGATTTAGCTTTGGCAATTACTAATGAAATGGGAGCTCCAAAAAATTTAGCCGATGCTGCACAAGCTCCATCTGGTTTAGGTCATCTTAAAAAAGCATATAACACTCTTAAAGAATATAATTTTGAAGAAGCAATGAATACAACATTAATAAGAAAAGAGCCTATTGGAGTATGTGGACTCATTACACCATGGAATTGGCCAATTAATCAAATATCATGCAAAGTAGCTCCAGCTCTTGCTGCAGGATGCACTATGATACTAAAGCCTAGTGAAGTTGCGCCTTTAAGCGCAATAATATTTTCAGAAATTTTAGATGAATCTGGAGTTCCAGCAGGTGTCTATAATATGATTAATGGTGATGGGCCAACTGTAGGAGAAGCATTAAGTAAGCACCCTGACATTGATATGATGTCCTTCACAGGCTCAACTCGAGCTGGTATAGCAGTAGCCAAATCTTCTGCTGATACTGTCAAGAGAGTAACACAAGAACTTGGAGGCAAATCAGCTAACATTATTCTTGAAGATGCTGACTTACATAAAGCTATTTCTAGAGGAGTTCTTCACTGCATGAATAATTCTGGACAATCCTGTAATGCTCCTACAAGAATGTTAGTACCAGAATCAAAAATGGATGAAGTTATTGAAATTGCTAAAAATACATTAAATAAAGTAGTATTAGGCAATCCAAACTCCGATACAACAACAGTAGGCCCAGTAGTAAGTGAAATTCAATATAATAAAATTAAGAATCTTATTGAACTAGGGATAAAAGAAGGAGCAACCCTAGTAGCAGGAGGAACTAATACTCCTGAAGGTTATAATAAAGGTTATTATGTTGAACCTACAATTTTTGCTAATGTTACTAATGACATGACTATAGCTAGAGAAGAAATATTTGGTCCAGTTCTAAGTATATTAGGATATAAAGACGAACATGATGCAATTAATATTGCTAATGAAACTATCTACGGACTATCTGGATACGTTTCTTCAGAAAATATAGAAAATGCTAAATCTGTCGCCTCCAAGCTTAGAACAGGAATGGTTCATATAAATAATGCGCCCGGAGACCAGTCTGCTCCATTCGGTGGATATAAAATGTCTGGAAATGGACGTGAATGGGGTGAATTTGGTCTTGAAGACTTCTTAGAAATAAAATCTGTTATGGGAGCAATACCAAAAACTGCATAAAACTATATAAGAAAATAGAGAAAATAAATTAAATTCAAAACCTTTATTTGCTTATAAAACAATATTAGTGATCATGCTGATGTGTGGATTTTCTCATATCTACTTTAAATTTAACATTTAAATTTTCTAAATTCTCAAGAAAGTGATTTTCCATACTTTTAAAAATTAACTCAACGCCCATCATTTGCCCTTCTTCATAATCTTTATTAATTCCAAAAAACATTAAGTGAAAGCTCATAGGTTTTAACTCTATTATCTCTCCAGCTTTAATTTCAAGCCCTCCCTCTAAAGGTCTCATTTTAGCTATATCATCTTCCATAGTAACTTTATGAAGTTCAATTTTTTTAACATCTTTAGATACTGCACCCATAAGATAAAGATCATAACTACTAATATTTTTAATTTTAAAATAGCCAGCTCCATTTGTATCAAATATTTTCATCCATGGATGATCTATTATGGCATATTTGGCCTCAAATTTATGTGCACTAGAATAAAGAGGAAATATTAGTAAAGTCGTAATCAAAAGTATAATTTTCATGTTTTTTTCTACTGTAAGGGTGAACATGAAGAGGGAGACAAAATAATACTCTCTTCCGATCTAATAGCTTGCTCTTGTACTAAATTTAAATCTTCAAATAAAGGATTATTTTCGGACTGCTCCCAGAATTTTTGCATAGTTTCCGTATTGTCATGACTCCATAAATGAATTATTTCATTTGGATCAGAAAGTTCTACATTCCATATAGCAATATTGACTGAAGTAGACTTCAACTTTTCTCTTATTTCTACAAAACTTTTCATCCATTTTGCCGATTCTCCAATATTTAAACTAGCAATTCTTAATTCATAAATATTTTTTTTCCTCTTAGGTTTTCTAAAAGTTACTGACGGTCTAAGAATTCTAATTTTTTGAGTTAAAATATGTGGAGCAACTAAGGGAATAAATTTTTTTCTCCAATCCTCTAGCTGAGATAACTCTGATCTCAATTTTCTCATTTCTTCCACATCCTTATATTCCCACATGTGAACATATTGGTTAAGTCTACCTATAGAGCTCCACCAATGGCCTATTAATTTTCCATAAGTATCTCCATCTCTTATGGATTGGGCCACAGTCGCACTCGCATTAACAACCTCCTTCATTCTCCCGGCACGAGTTGTATACATTCTTAGTTCGTAAATCATATATATTCTCCTTTTTCTCTTAATCTGTACCAAGCTTAAAATCATTAATATTTGGCTTATTAGTCATATTCCAATAGTCCACTAATCTCCATGGAGATACATTGACCACTCTACCTCTGCTATTACGGTACCAACTATCAACTAATTCATTACTCCAAACCATTTTTCTATGTTCTGCATCTAATTTATTGTTATATTCTTCGCACACTTCACTCTTACAATTTAGTGCTGGTGTTTTATGCTCAATCATCATTTTAATACAGCCCAAGATATACCTTATTTGGCATTCTCCATGAAAATAGATACTTCCTCCATGTGCCAAATTCGTATTAGGTCCATACATGATATAAAGGTTTGGAAAATCTGGAACCGTAATGCCCAAATAAGCCTTAGGGTTATCCTCTTCCCAGACTTCATCCAGCTTTAGAGATCCTAGACCTTCCACTTTCATAGGCCATAAAAATTTATTTGCATTAAAACCCGTTGCACAAATAATTGCATCTAATTCATGCTTATTACCAAGAGAATCTATAGCCCCAGTAGATAAAACTTCTTTAATCTCTCCTGAAACTAATTCTACATTATCTTTCTTGAGCATTTCATACCAATAATTATCTACTAACATTCTTTTTCCATAAGGAGGATAATCAGGTATTACTTTTTTCATAAGTTCTCTATCATCACCTATGACTGACTCAACGTATTTAACAATATTTCTTCTAAAGCGTTCATTTGTAGGATTTATAGTGTTTGGAAGATTTTCCCAATCTTTATCTTCGTATAATGAAGCATGAATACCATCGCTGAATCCCCAAAACAACTGAAAACGATACCATCTAGAATAAAAAGGTAAATTCTCTAAAGTCCATTTTTTCCCCTCACTTAATTTTCTATGATAATTGGGATTAGCTAAGACCCAATGTGGTGTTCTTTGAAAGATAGTAAGTTTTTTAGCACATTTAGCTAATTCCGGAGCAGCTTGCATAGCGCTGGCTCCGGTACCTATGACCGCAAGCTTTTTATTATTATAATCATAATCATGATTCCATGAAGCGGTATGAACTATAGGTCCAGCAAATTTATCAATACCTTTAATTTTAGGGGTTACACCTCTGTTAAGTTGTCCAACTGCACTAATAACAACATTAGCAACATATTTCTTTACATTGTTTTTAGTCTTAGTATGCAATAGCCATCTAGACTGAGTTTTATCAAATTGCATACGTTCTACAGAAGTATTAAATATTATTTTTTCTTTTAAATTATATTTTTTTTCACAACTTAATAAGTACTGATATATAGAATCTCTCTTTGAATAAAATTCATCCCAGCGATAAGAAGGCTCAAAAGAGTATGAATAAACATGATTAGGTGTATCAACTCCACATCCAGGATAACTATTTTCATACCAAGTACCACCAACAGAATCATTTTTTTCTATTACAGTAAAAGGAATATTAGCTTTAGAGAGTTTTATTGCTGCCAAAAGACCACACAAGCCTGCCCCTATTATTATTACATGAAAATTCTTTACATCTGATTTTTTAGCTACAAAGTCATCGTAATTTCTAGAAAATTTTTTATCAGTTGATAACTCTTCACACATCATAGGAACATACTCATCTGGGACAATTCCACCTACACCCACATTCATGATTTCTTTAATCAAATTATAATTATTATTAATATTATTATTTATATTATTGTTATTATTAATATTATTACTTAAATATGATATAAGTTTTTTTCTTATTTGCTTAGAAAGTTCTTCTGGAACTTTTGCAGAATAATCAAATGGTCCTTTTACATAATTTTTTATTTTATCTAAAAAATAATTATCCTCTGTCAAGTATGACAATGTTAAGGTCAATGTCACTATATCCGCTTCAGCTAAATTTTTATCTAGCCAATCAGGATTTTTTAAAGCATCAAAAAGATCATACATAAAATATTTCAGACATATAAAAATAAGAAAAAACTATTTGTAATTTTACCATAATTCTTTATTAAATAAACCTTTGATAGAAACTAATTAAAATGAAAAATAAAGCAAAAGAAAAATTACCCCTTAAAAATATTAAAGTACTTGACGCATCAAGTTTTATAGCGGCTCCATTAGCTAGTGCAATCATGTCTGATTATGGTGCCGAAGTTATAAAAATAGAATCCCCTAGCGGAGATACCTACAGAGAAGCAGTTATAGGAGGCCAAGTATGGCCAGAAAGCAATATAGATTGGGCATTTCTTTTAGAAAACAGAAATAAAAAGAGTATTTGTCTAAACTTAAAAACTGATAAAGGTCAGATTATTTTGAAAAAATTAGTTAAAAAAGCTGACGTTTTTATTACAAATTTACCAAAATCTCCTAGAAAAAAGCTAGGCTTAACCTCAAGTATCATTAGAAAAATAAACCCTAAGATTATTTATACCTCACTTTCAGGATACGGTGAAACAGGACCTCAAGCCAAAAACACAGCACTAGATGCCACTGCTTGGTGGGCTAGATCAGGTTTAATGGAATGGTCTAAGCCTTTCAATGGTGAGTTTCCACCTTTTCCTGTCCCTGGGATAGGGGATCACCCTACTGGTATAACCTTATTTTCTGCTATTTTATTAGCACTTATTAATAGAGAAAAAACAGGAAAAGGTACAACAGTATCAACCTCATTATTAGCAAATGGCATATGGGCTAATGCGATGTTAGTACAAGCTATATTGGCTGGTCATAAACCTATAGATACATTTCACTGGGCTAATCTGAGTGCATTAAGGAATTTATACTACCTTAAAGATTCATCAATTTTATTTATAATGCTTACGGATGAAAAAAAATACTGGCTTTCATTTATTAAATCAATTGGATTAGAATCATTAGATATAAATGAAAAATATAATACGAAGGAAAAAAGACAGAAAAATAAAATAGGTTTAAAAAATATTTTACAAAAAACTTTTATAAAACTTAATTATAACGAAGTTGATAAAAAATTAACACCAACTGGAGTAGTTTTTACAAAAATACAAACNACTCAAGAAGCTGTAAAAGATCCTAATACAAAAGTAAATAATATGTATTTAGATGTAAAAGGATATAAAAATCTTAAAACCGTTGCTCCGCCCTTAAACATTGAAGATGTGAAAAGAGTACCCGCAAAAAAAGCGCCTAAACTTGGAGAACACAGCAAGNAAATTCTATCAGAAATAGGCTATTCTATTCAGGAAATTAGACAATTAAAACGTAATGGTGTTATATCTTAGATCTAATTTGAAAATATTTTTAATTACACTTTTTATTTTATATGGGAGGTAANAATTGTATATAACNCANGCATTAAAAAGATCGGCACAAGTCAACGAAAATGGGCTAGCTACCAGAGATGGAAANAGGTCATATACGTGGAAACAATCTTTAGATAGAGTTAGTAAACTTGCTTCAGGCTTACAAAATTTAGGCTTTAAAACTGGTGAAAGAGCAGCAATATTGTCTTTAAATAGCGATAGATATTTTGANGCATTATATGCAGCCCCATGGGCAGGNGGAATATTTGTTCCTATCAATACTAGACTAGCNCCTCCCGAAATTGAATTTTGGCTAAATGATAGTGAAAGCTCCATCTTATTTGTAGATAACAATTTTTCTGAAATAGCTTTAGAGTTAATAAAATCTGGTAAGGTGCCTAGCCTAAAAAAATGCATCTATATGTCAGATGGTGACANTCCAGAAAAAATGGAAANTTTTNAAGAAATAATAGAATCTTCTCAACCAATAGAAGATGCTCATAGAGGATATGATGATATAGCAGGATTATTTTATACCGGAGGAACTACAGGTAGATCAAAAGGTGTTATGTTAAGTCACAATAATTTAGTATCTAATTCATTTAATACATTGGCTAGCTTCAGATTTGAAGATAATCTTAAATGGTTACATGCGGCTCCAATGTTCCATATAGCAGATATAACAGGAGTTTTAACTATCACTCAATTAGCTGGAGAACACTATTTTATTCCGGGATTTACACCAGATGGAGTTCTAAAAAGTATAGAGGGATATAAAATTACGGATACTATTCTTGTTCCNACTATGGTGAACATGTTGGTCTACCATCCTGAAGTTACTAAATATGATTTGTCTTCTTTAAGACAAATAAATTATGGTGCATCTCCAATGCCAGAAACTGTCATTTTAAAAGCTATGGAAGTCATACCTAAGTGCATGTTTGCGCATGCTTACGGTCAAACAGAGTGTGCTCCACTTCTCACTGTAGCAGGGCCTGAATGTCATGTTTTAGAAGGGCCATTAGCTTATAANTTNAAATCTACTGGAAAAGCAGTTGCTGGTGTAGAANTAAAAATTATTGATGAAAATTCNAAGGAAATTAANAGAGGAGANGTGGGAGAGATAGCGGCAAGAGGNNCCAATGTCATGCTTGGATACTGGNGACAAGAAGAATTAACTAAAAAAGCAATACAAGATGGCTGGATGCATACTGGTGATGGCGGTTATATGGATGAAGAAGGATACATTTACATAGTTGATAGAGTTAAAGATATGATAATTTCTGGAGGAGANAATATATACTCTGCAGAAGTAGAAAATGCCATATATCAACTTGATGGTGTGGTTGAATGTGCTGTAATCGGTATACCGGATGAACAATGGGGAGAAACAGTTCATGCTATAGTCAGAAAACTACCCGAATCCAAAATAAGCGAAGAAGATNTTATTACTCACAGCAAAAGCTTAATAGCTGGATTTAAGTGTCCTAAGTCTGTCTCTTTCAGAGACGACCCTATGCCTTTATCAGGAGCAGGAAAAATACTTAAAACNAAACTTAGAGAACCATTCTGGAAAGGACANGAAAAACAAGTTAGTTAAACTAATGAGGAGAGTTAAAGAGTTTGAAAGAAAACTAAGTTAAGTTTTATTCNGAATTTGCTAAAATCCGTCTCATGGATCTCAATACTGGCTTTTCTATTAACTTNCCATCTATCACNACTAGTCCTCCATCTGCGTTTTNAAATGCATCAATTACTTTTTCTGCGTACCTAATTTCCTCAGAGGAGGNAGAGAATAATTCATTGATTATAGGTATTTGCTTAGGATGAATAGTACCTTTACCAGAAAAACCTAAATTTTTGGATAGNANTGCCTCTNTTTTCATNCCNTCTAAATCATTTAAGTCTAAAAAAGGCACATCTATAGCTTCAATTCCTGCCCCAGATGCAGCGTGGACAACTCTTGATCTCGCATATAATAGAGAATACCAATCACCATTACATCCTAGATCCGCACTCATATCAACTCCTCCAAAAAATAATGAGCTAACACAACTGCTACAGTGAGCAATCTCCCATGCTAATTCTAAGGCTTGATTTGTCTCTATAATAATATGAAGTTTTACGTTGGTTTTTAATTTTAAGATCTGTTTTTCCAAAAGCAATATTTCTTCTGGGTGTTGTATTTTAGGAAGCATTATAGCGGAAGGAAGATTTTTATTAGTTAATATTGCTTGAATATCTTTTCTACCATCATTACTTTGTAATTCATTAATACGAATAATAGTTTCAACGCCCTTGGAGTAGATAGCTCTATCGAACAATTTTATAACGTTATTTCTTGATAGAGCTTTATGTTCAGGAGCAATAGCATCTTCTAAATCAATGCAAACCATATCAGAGCCTGATTTTAATGCTTTGGGAAGCATTTCTGGCTTATCACCCGGACAGAAAATAAAACTACGCCTCCTTTGAATATCAACGTCATTAGGCATATTGTATGTGTCCTTATTCTTTTTGCTAATAGTAACTAGGTTAGCATATCATTCCAAATCGCATTTGCCCAATCCCAGGCATTATCCTTAATAATGCTAGAACTTTTAGGAGACAGACCCGAGGCACCCTTCACTACTGCGATTTTTTTAAGACTTTCATCATAATGATAGACAGCACTCACAGAAATTCCTTCCTCAGAAGAGACTAAACTAAAACAGGTATTAATCATAGAAGGAGGTAGTTTTTTAAGTTCATAAAGCTCAGCTATTATCGCTAACCCACAAACTTTACCCATAGAATTTGCTACGTATCCAGATTTTGGAACTTTACCCACACTAATTTGCGATGTTGAATCTCCAATTATAAAAACGTCCTTTGCCATAGTAGAACTGAAATCGTAAGCATTTACGGAAGCCCATAATTCTTTTTCCTTAATTAGTCCAGCATCTACAAGTAACTTAGGAGCTTTCTGCGGTGGAATTAAGTTAGCTACATCACATTTTACATCATCAAAATCAGTAATTAATTTGTTCTCACTAGGACTTATTTCTACTACCTTCGAGTCCGCTCTATACTCAATAATATCCTTATACTTATCATCCCAAGCTTTTTTAAATAGTTTTCCCTTAGATACTATCTTTTGGTTAGCATCTAGCACTATTAACTTTGATTTTGGTTTGTTATCCTTAATATAGGAAGCAATTAAAGAAATTCTTTCATATGGCCCTGGTGGACACCTATAAGGGCTTAGAGGTATAGATATTGCAACTACTCCCCCATTGTGCATATTTTTAATATTTTTTGCCAATAATGCAGTCTCTTTTCCAGCTTTCCAAGCGGCAGGAAATACATCAGAATAGCTTGAATCCCAGTTTTCTATTGAAGAATAATCTAGCTCAACACCAGGAGAAACAACCAATTTATCATAATTAACTGTGATGTTATCAGTTACAACTACTTTCTTCTTTGTATCAATGTGAGAAACATTATCGTGTAAAAACTTAATACCATATCTTCTTGTTAATTTTGTATAGCTAAATGTTATATCATCCATTGTTTTAATTTGTCCTATAACCCAATTTGATATAGGACATGAACGAAACACTTTCTCTTTTTCGAAAATTATATAGCGCGGACACCCAAACAATCAAAAAACTTCGACTCCAATCGAGAAATCAAAAAATCACC
>PAWH01000001.1 GCA_002714055.1 Candidatus Pelagibacterales bacterium
AAGTTGCTAAAGAACAAGCTGAAGATTATGTATTTAAAAGTTGGTTTTCCAGACTAGGAATTGGCCTTTCTAAAACTTCTTCAATAATAACTTCTGGGATATCTAAAGCACTAACTTCTAAGCGCTTAGATGAAGAAGCTCTCGAACAGATTGAAGAAAATTTAATTTTAGCTGATGTCGGAACAACCGCAGCAAATGAATTAATTATTGCTTTAAAAAGTGAAAAATTTGAAAAAATAGATGATGAAATTGTAAAAGAAAAAATGGCAGAAATAATTACAAAAAATATTGCTTCTGTTGCAAAGCCTTTAATTATTGAGGAATCAAGTGCTCCTCAAATACTCTTATTTGCAGGAGTCAATGGTTCAGGAAAAACAACTACCATTGCAAAGATAGCGTCTCAAGAAATAGAGAAAGGAAAAAAAGTAATTATTGCAGCAGCAGACACATTTAGAGCCGCAGCCGTTCAACAATTAGAAATTTGGTCTAATAGAGTGGGTGCTGAATTAATTTCTGGACCAGAAGGAAGTGATCCAGCAGGAATAGCTTTTAAAGCTTATGACAGAGCGATCGAAACTAAAACTGACATTGTATTAATAGATACTGCAGGAAGGCTTCAAACTCAAATTGATCTTATGGAGCAATTAAAGAAAATCCATAGAGTTATAAATAAAAAAGATGAAAACGCGCCACATCATAGAATTCTCATAGTGGATGCTACTGCAGGACAAAATGTGCTGAATCAGATAGTTGCTTTCCGTGATGCAATAGATATAAATGGTATTATTATAACTAAATTAGATACAAGTTCTAAAGGCGGAATAATAATTTCTATTAGTAACACTCATAAAATGCCAATACATGCTATAGGGATAGGTGAAAAACAAGAAGATTTGAATGTTTTTGAAGCGGAACCATATGCGAGAGCCATGCTCGGATTAGAAATAAATGAAAGTTAAGAATAAAATGAAATCTTATATAAAATTATTTACTGAATTCGGTCCTATAGCTGTTTTTTTTCTAATTAATTTTAAATATGGTATTTTTCACGCAACTGCTGCATTTATGGCTGCAACAGCAATAGCGATTCCAATCGCTTGGAAGATGAATGGAAAAATTCCAGTCATGCCAATAGTTGTAGGAATTTTTGTACTATTTTTTGGCTCTCTAACTCTTATCTTTCATGATGATACTTTTATAAAACTTAAGCCTACTATAGTTAATTTACTATTTGCTAGCATTTTAATAGTTTCAAAAACTTACTTTAAAAAGAATATATTAAAGTTAGTTTTAGGTTCAGCTTTTAAGCTTAGCGAAAGGGGATGGAATATTTTAAACACGAGATGGACATATTTTTTTATATTTTTAGCAATCTTGAATGAAATTGTTTGGAGAAACTTTAGTACTGATACGTGGGTGACATTTAAATTATTTGGCATCTTACCTATTACTTTAATCTGGGCTGCTTTGCAAATGCCCTTAATACTAAAAGAAGGCAAGGAAGAAAAAGTATAATAGAATTATTTATTTATAAACGGATGTATAATTAATTTAATAAAACCCTTTTTTTCCATTTTATAGAATTCTTCTAATCCCAATACCAAATCTTCTTCTGATCTTTTTGATTTGTGCAGATAAGTTCCAAAAATTCTATCCCAAATTGAAAGATTAAACCCAAAATTTGAATTTGTCTCCTCTTCTTCTATAGAATGATGGATGCGGTGCATACTAGGTGTAACTATTATTCTACGCAATAATAATTCAAAAGATCTAGGTATAATTATATTTGAATGGTTAAATATAGATGAACCATTCAAGATTATTTCAAATATAATAACCATTATTGCAGAAGGTCCAATAATTAATATAAAAATAAATTTGAAAATCATAGATATCAATATTTCAATAGGATGAAATCTAATTCCCGTAGAAAAATCTAACTCTTCATCGCTATGATGTATTTTATGAAATCTCCAAAATATTCTATACCGATGAAAAAGAAAATGTTGAAACCAAATTCCTAGATCTAATAATAATATAGATATAAGAAGAGATAATCCAAAAGGCAACGATACATTATTTAAAAGACCAAAACCCTTATCAACACAAATAGATGCAAAACCTACCGCTAGAAGTGGAAAAGTTAATCTCAAGATTAGAACATCAATAATAACAAATAAAAAATTAGTTCCCCATCTTATAAATGTCTTCTTAGTTCTTTTGTATAAAGGAAAAATAAATTCACAAGCCATAAATATTAAAACAAAAGAAATAAAACATAAAAACCTAAAGTTTCCTTCTTGAAAATTTATAATCTCCATATAATTAACCTTTTATATTTAAACAAACTATCTATTATGATATATAGGATACTTTTCATTTAATTTAAGTTATAAATTAAATGTTTTAATAATTACAGCGAATTAATAAGATTAAAATATTATAGAATTATGGTAGAAAATATAAAAAATCTAGCTGAACAATCTTCTGCTTGGCCATTTAGAGAAGCTAATAAACTTCTAAAAGTCTTCAACAACAATGTTCCAAAAAAAGGTTATATATTATTTGAAACCGGATATGGCCCATCTGGTCTTCCTCATATAGGAACTTTTGGGGAAGTTGCTAGAACTACTATGGTCAAAAATGCATTTAGCAAAATATCATCTATACCTTCAAAACTCATTGCTTTTTCAGATGATATGGATGGATTAAGAATAGTACCTGAAAACGTTCCTAATAAGAACTTGTTAGAGGAGTATATTGACAAACCTCTTACCCAAGTACCAGATCCATTTGAAAAATATGCTAGTTTTGCTGAACATAACAATGAAAATCTAAAACAATTTTTAAACCAGTTCAATTTTGAATATGATTTTGTGTCATCCACTAAATGTTATCTCNATGGTATTTTTGACTCTACTCTTTTAAAAATTCTAAATAACTATGATAAAATAATGGAAATAATTTTACCTACTTTAGGAAANGAAAGAAGAGCCACATACAGCCCTTTTTTACCAATTTGTGAACAATCTGGCAAGGTTCTACAAGTACCCGTTATTAATATTAATACGGATAATGGAACCATAAAATATAAAAGAGAAGATGGTAAAAGTGTAATTACTGAAGTTACGAGAGGAAAATGCAAACTTCAATGGAAAGTTGATTGGGCAATGAGGTGGATTGCTCTTGATGTTAATTATGAAATGAATGGAAAAGACCTTATTCCTTCTTATGAATTATCAAAAAGAATAGTAAATTCTATAGGTCATAAAGCTCCAATAAATATGACATATGAATTATTTCTAGATGAAAACGGCGAAAAAATTTCAAAATCAAAAGGTAATGGTCTTTCTCTACAAGATTGGTTAGCTTATGGAACAGAAGAAAGTTTATCCCTATACATGTTTCAAAATCCTCAACGAGCTAAAAAATTATATTTTAATNTGATACCCAAACATGTAGATGAATATACTAGATTTTTAAATTCAGCTAANGATCAAGAAATGGAATCACTTTTAAAAAATCCAATTTGGCATATCCATAATGGAAATTTTCCAAAACTATCCAATCAAATTAGCTATTCTATGATTCTAAATTTAGCTTCTGTTTGCAATGCTACTTCTCCTAAAATTCTTAAAGGATTTATATACAAATATTTAAAGAATTATAAAGAAGAAGACTCTTATTTAGATACACTTATCACTAAAGCACTTAAATATTATAATGATTTTATACACCCNTATAAACAATATAAAAAACCAAATGAAAAAGAAATAATAGCTTTGAAAGAATTAGTGGAGAGATTATCTAATATCAAAGACAATACAGATGACCAATCCATTCAATATGANATATATGAAACTGGAAAAAGTAANAACTATAAAAATCTCAAAGAATGGTTCTCTTGTCTATATGAAATTTTATTAGGACAAAAAGANGGCCCTAGAATGGGGACTTTTATAGCAATATACGGATGTAATGAGACTATAGATTTAATTCATACAGCTATAGAAGGAAAATTAATTAAGAATTAGATGCATAATCTTTAAAAACATCTTTTACTTTATCAACAGCTANTCTATCAAAATCATAAAGTAGTGANTTNGTCATTTCTTGTATTTGATAATCTCTTTCAGCTAATGAAATATTTTCTCCCAGNTCCTTGCTTTTATAGGCCTTAACCTCACAANAAGCTAATTGAGATCCTTTTTTATCTAGCAACTCAATATACGCTTCAATATACATTTCTATTCTTAAAGAAGCTTGATCGTTCCATAAATTTTTAATTGTTTCATCCGTATTTAAAGGAAAAGCTAATGTATTGGCTTTTAAAATAGTTGTTTTTAATACAATTAAACTATNATTATTTTTTAAAGAAAATCTGGCGTTAACCCATCTTCTTACCAGATCACCTAATTTTTCAGGAACATAATANTCTATATACGGAGCCTCTATTTTGTTAAAAAATTGATTATCAATTACTAAGGTCCCATAATCTATATTTAAGTTATTAAAAGAAGAAAAGTCTATTTTTTGTATTTTCAAATTAGAAGACGAAGCACAACTGCATAAAACAATAATACCTAATATATATAAAATTCTATTAGACACCTTTTCTCACCTTAAAATCACTTTAAAAACACATAAATTTAACTTATTAGTAAAAAGGATAGCAATTAAATAATTTTTTTTCTATGTAAACACTTTATTGGCTATAGCCCAAGTCAGTACAGCTTTTTGTATATGCAATCTATTTTCAGCTTCNTCCCAAACTACAGAATTTGGTCCGTCTATTATNTCTGCAGTTACTTCCTGTCCCCTATGTGCAGGAAGNCAGTGCATAAAAATTACCTCCTTAGACGCAATACTCATTATTTTGTGATCAACTCTATATTTACTAAAAATACTTTCTGGGTCTTTAGAAAAATTTTCCCCCATAGATATCCACGTGTCTGTTATAATTGCATTAGCATTCTTTGCAGCTGAGAGCGGATCTTGTGTAATTTCAATATTGCCTCCATTATTTTTTGCCCATTCTATTGCCTTTTTAGAAGGCAACCTTGTTTCGGGACATGCCAAATAAAGTTCACAACCAAAAATAGCTGATGCATGCAACCAAGAGTTAGCTACATTATTTCCATCACCTATCCAGGCTATTTTTTTTCCTTTTATGGAACCTAAATTCTCTTCAAAAGTCATAATATCTGCAAGTGCCTGACATGGGTGACTCATATCTGTCAAACCATTTATTACTGGTATTTCAGAATACTTAGACATTTGTATTAAAGTCTCATGTTTAATAGCTCTCAACATTATTCCATCTATATATCTTCCTAATACTCTAGCAGTATCCTCTATAGTTTCTCCTCTACCTAACTGCATAGAATTAGCATCCAAAAATATTGCTGAGCCTCCGAGTTCAGTCATAGCCACTTCAAAGGAAACTCTAGTACGAGTAGAAGGCTTTTCAAAAATCATACCTAACGTTCTTCCTAGCAAAGGGGCCCCTTGAGCTAAACCTTTATTTTGCAATTTATACACTTTAGCCATATCCACTATCTTTCTAGGGATATCCATTTCTAAATCATTTAAATCTAATAGGTGTCTCATATTATTTCATTTTTAACCGTTTAATTGATTTATCTAAAATTTCTAGACCAATATCGACATGAGAAATATCTATATTCAATGGTGGAAGAAATCGTACTATATTTCCAGCCGCTGGAACTGCTAATAAGTTATCATCCCTTAAAGCTTCAACCAATTCAGTATTTTTAACTTTACTTTCTATTCCTATCATCAGCCCTTTTCCTCTCACTCCAATAATAATATCGTTATTTTTATCAGCTATATTTTTTATTCCTTCCATTAACTTATCCCCATTTTCTAAAACATTATCTAAAAATCTGGGTTTAAGCAATTTAGTTAATACTTCTTTAGCAACTGCCGCAGCTAGAAAATTGCCTCCAAAAGTAGAACCGTGAGTCCCAGCAGATAATACGTCCGAAGTTAATTTATTTGCTACTACGGCTCCTATAGGAAACCCTCCTCCCAAACCCTTAGCTAGTCCCATAACATCTGGCAATGCATCATACCATTGATGAGCAAATAATTTTCCAGTCCTGCCCATTCCTGATTGCACTTCATCAAATGCCAACAAGATTCCTTCTTTAGAACATACCTCTCTGAGGAAAGGCAAATAGTCTTCTGGAGGAAAATTAATTCCCCCTTCTCCCTGAACAGGCTCGATTAATATTCCAGCTGTATCCTTATCAACATATTTCTCAACTTCTCCTATATTCCCTAAAGGAATTCTTATAAATAATTCGGTATTAACTCCAAAACCTAATCTATGATCATCATTATCTCCAGCAGCTAAAGTACTAATTGTTCTTCCATGAAATGCATTACTAAAGACTAAAATGTTTTTTTTATTTGGAAAACCCTTGTTATAATGATACCTCCTCAGTAACTTTATAACCCCTTCTATAGCTTCCGCACCAGAGTTACAAAAAAATACACTTTCACCAAAGGAATTATTACAGATAAGATCAGCAAGCTGTTCCTGTGGTTTAATGTTATATAGATTAGAGGTATGCCATAAATTTTTAGATTGCTTAATNAGAGTTGANACTAAATCTGGTTCTCCATGTCCAAATGTATTTACAGCAATCCCAGATGCAAAATCTANATATTTATTACCCTCNGNTGTATATAACCACGGACCCTTCCCTCTAACAAAAGAAAGATCTATACGACCATAAGTTTTCATAACTGATGACATCAATTTTCTCTTATAACAAATGAAAAGCTAAAGGCTAAATAGTTCATATTTTTAATCAATAATTACATATTTTATATTATTTTTATACTACGATTTAAGTCTATAGCCAGTTTTTAGCATTATAACTGCAGTAATAAATAAAATAAAATTTAAAATAAATAAAACTGAACCTCCTACTAACACATTTGCATCAGCGTATCCAATCAAGGAATAACGAAAACCGTCTATCATATAAAAGAAAGGATTGAATTGACTAACTAAATAAAACGTATTTGGTAAATTAGATATTGAGTAGAATGTGCCTGACAATAAAGATAATGGGGTAACAATAAAATTAGTAATTGCAGCCATCTGGTCAAATTTATCGGCCCAAATTCCTGCTATCAAACCAGCCANACCCATTATAGAACAAGCAATTANGGAAAAATAAATTAAGGCAAAATAATCATGTACTCGAATAGGTACAAAAGTAATTATCAAAGCAACTGAAGCTAGTCCCACCAAAATACCCCTACCAATCGACCCTGCTAAAAATGATAAAGCAAATTCTAAAGCTGTTAATGGTGGTAATAGCAAATCAGTAATATTTCCCGCAATCTTTGCACTTAATAGTGAAGATGAAGAATTAGCAAAAGCATTCTGGATCATAGACATAATTATTAACCCAGGACCTAAAAATTCAAGAAAAGGCGTTTCTCCCACAAATTTTGAAGCACGTCCTAAGGCAATAGAAAAGATTATTAAGAATAATAATGTAGTCAAGGCCGGACCTATGATAGTTTGCATATAAATTTTTAAAAACCTCATAAGTTCTCTTTGCATAAGAGTTCTAACACCTATCCAATTAAATACTCCCATGCCTCTTAAAGATTTTTCTGAAATAAATTTATTAGGACTAATATTAACACCACTCATTTTTTTGCCTCATTTAAACATTATTGATATAAATAGTAATATGATACAAGTTATGCCAATCAAGGAATAAAATATTATGAAAAACGATTACACTATATACCATAATCCAAGATGTTCCAAATCAAGAGAAGCGTTAAAAATTTTGCAAGAAAACAATATAAATCCAAATATCTGTTTATATCTTGAAGAGAAACTTTCCATCGAGACCATTCATACTCTTACAAAATTGTTAAGGGTACAAGTTAAAGGTATAATAAGAATAAAAGAAAAAATATATAGAGATCTATCCTTAAAAGATGCAGATGATAACCAATTAATACAAAACATTTTGGAACACCCAATATTATTGGAAAGACCCATTATAAAGTACAAAAATAAGGCCGTGATAGGAAGACCTCCTGAAAATGTTTTGAAATTGATNAATTAAAAACNTATTTCCATTTTCATACCACTTGTTACCGNCCAACCATTTAAAACGTCTTTACAAGACATAATTTTCTTNCCAGGTCTCTGAACAGNAAGAACTTTNATGGACTCTTTCCCACACTTAATACATAAATCATTTGAAAGAATCGTGCCAGATTCTTCATTNCTATCAGAGGGGACNATCTGGGCATCTAAAATCTTTATTATTTCACCCTTTAATTTTGCCTTTGCTCCCGGATATGGACTTAATGATTTTATTTTTTTAAATATAGAAAAACTGTCTAATGACCAATCTATAATTTCATCTTTTTTTAAAATTTTATCCGCATACGTCACACCTTTCAACTTCTGCGAAAAAGGAGATATTTTACNATTATAAAAATCAATNATAGTGTTGTTTAAAAGTGTTGCTCCCCTAGTAGCCAATCTATTTTCTAAGTTTATATAACTATCATTCATATTTATTTTTATTTCGGATGATTTGAGTATGGGTCCTGTATCTAGACCTTCATCCATTANCATTACAGTAACTCCTGTCTTNTCATCTCCAGACATAATAGCCCTNTGAATTGGGGCAGCTCCTCTCCACCTNGGTAATAGAGAAGCATGGAGATTTATNCATCCTAAAACTGGTAATTCTAAAACAGATTTTGGTATAATTTTTCCATAAGCAACTACTACTATAACTTCTAATTTCAAACTTCTTAAAAAAACCAACAATTCTTCTTCATATAAATTTTCTGGACTAAANATTTTCATTCCATTNTTTTCTGCATATTCTTGAACTGGTTGTTTATATATTTTTTTTCCTCTATTAGCTGGTTTTGGNGGTTNAGTAATAACACATAATATTTCATGCTCAGCCTCCCTGAGTTTATCTAGACTTGGAACTGCGAATAATGGNCTACCAAAAAAACAGATTCTTAATTTTTTGCTCATTTTAAAATTATTTCTTTATGATATAGCAGCACTACTTAGTTTTTTATATTTTTTCATTTTTTTCAGAATCATACTTCTTCTTAATTTAGACATATAATCAACAAAAAGGGTTCCGGAGAGATGGTCTATTTCATGCTGAATACAAACTGCTTCGAAACCTGTAAACTTCTTTGTTTCTGTTTTTCCCTTAATATTTGTATATTTTACTAGAACGTAATCGGGCCGCTCTATTTCATAAAATTGGTTGGGAAACGACAAACATCCCTCTTCATTATACGAAAGGTTACTTGAAANTTTAAATATTTTAGGATTAATAACTACTTCAGGAAAAAATTTTTCATCACTCTTNGAACAGTCTACTACTAATAATTGTATTGATTTTCCTATTTGAGGAGCTGCTAANCCTACACCCTTAAANTTATACATTATTTCAAACATATCACTAGCTAATTTTAAGATAGATTTGTCAATACCATTTATAGGATCACATTTATTTTTTAAAATAGGTGATGGAGCTAATACTAATTTTAAAGCTGACATAATCTTTTTACCTGTTTAATTTAATTTTTAAAAAACTTATACTATTAATATAGAATGTATTAAATAATAAAGGTCAGTTAAATGCTCGAAAACAATTTAGCAACTATAGCATTAGTATTGACTATATGTTTATTCCTTTTTTTCGTGACTATATATATTTATAATAAACGCGAGCTACAATTTCTTAAAGAAAGAATAAAATTAAATAATGAGTTAGAANATAATGTGCAAGAGGAAAAAGAAAAAAGAATTTTCTCCTTGATAGAACCATTAACAAATGAACTCCAAAAATTACAAGCAAATGTAAACTATATTGAGAAAAACCGTCAAGAATCCTATGGCCGTTTNTCAGAACAAGTCAACTTATTATCTAATGAAACGAGGCAATTAGAACAGGCTCTTAAATCTCCTACTCTTAGAGGGAGATGGGGTGAAGTTCAACTACAAAGAGTCTTAGAATTATCAGGAATGATAGAACATGTTGACTATGAAAAACAAAAAACTTTATCTGAAGGCATGCTAAAACCCGATGNAATAGTTAATATTCCTGGAAAACGTTCTATCGCAATTGACGCCAAAACACCTTTAGAGTTTTATATAGAAGCTACTGAATCTANGACTGAAGAACAAAAAGAGGAANATTTAGTTAAACACGCAAAAAATNTAAAACAAACTGTTCAACGTTTAAGTCAGAAAGAATATCAGAATGCAATAGATAGTAACTTAGATTTTGTTATCATGTTCATTCCTGGGGATCATTTTTTCTCTGCCGCACTAAAATATGATCCTAATTTATTTGAAAATGCTTTTAAAAATAAAGTTTTAATATGTACTCCTGCTACACTTATAGCACTTTTAAAGGGAATAGCTTTTAATTGGCAACAAGACAAACTCTCTAAAAATGTACAAGAAGTAAGTTTACATGCACAAGAGTTACAAATAAGAGTCATAAAATTTTTTGAATATTTGGATGGAATTAGAAGCGGTTTAGAAACAGCTGGATCTCAATATGATAAAGCTATAGGATCCATACAAAAAAGAATTATTCCACAAATACAAAAAATAGCTAATCTTGGAACCATGGACGATAAAAAATTAAAAGTGCCTCCTGCAAAAACACAGCTAAAACTAAGAAATATTCCACCTAAAAATTACAAAAAAAAATAAACTATTAATTTTCTTGAACAGGTTGTCTTAAGCTTAATGCCGCTCCTATTGTACCTTCATCCAGATAGTCTAGTTCGCCACCCATGGGTATACCTTGGGCCAACCTGGTAACTTTAACTTTTTCTTCCTTTAATAGATCAGATATATAATAACTTGTAGTTTGACCTGCAACAGTAACTGATGTTGCCAAAATAACTTCATCAACTTCATTTTTTTTTATAACTTCTAATAATTTATTAACTTTTAAATCTTCAGCAGTGATTCCATCAATGGCACTTAATACACCACCCAGCACGTGATATCGCCCTTTATAAGTTCCTGCTCTTTCTATGGCCCAAAGGTCAGATATTTCTTCCACAATACAGATGGTTTTGATTTCCCTTTTATCATCCTTACATATTAAACAAGGATCATGGACATCTATATTTCCACATATATTACATAATTTAATTTTTTTAGCTGTTAAGAGCATTTGTTCCGCTAGTGGTATTAATTTTTTTTCTGGATTTTGCAACAAAGTAAGGATAGCTCTTCTAGCCGAACGTGGACCAAGACCAGGTATTTTGGACATAAGACTTATTAAAGTTTTTATTTCTATTGATTCCATAGTTAAAAAAAAGATTTCAAATCAAAAGGCAATGGGATACCTCCTGTAACTTTATTAATCTCTTCCTTTGAAAATCCATCAGCTTCTACCTTAGCATTATTATACGCTTCTCTTATTTTTTTCTTGAGTAATGAGGAATCACCCAAACATTCTGGAGAAATATTAAGATCAAGCAATATTCCTTTTCCAGAAACTATTACCTCTACCTGTCCCTCATCGTCCTTTCCGACAAAATTAGTATTTTCCAACTTATACTTTAATTCTGAAACTTTTCCTTTTAAATCTTGTGCTTGTTTTAATACATTAAAAAAATTACTCATAATTAATAACTCATTAAAATCAATTATCTTTTATTTCACTCAGTTCAGACTTTGGAAATTCTCTCATTAACGATTCTACTAAAGGATTTTTTTTAATATTTTCTTTTTTTTTCTCAAGTTTTAGATCTTTTAACTGACTATAAGGCATCATAGATTCTTCTTCAGATATGTTTATATCCCATTCTTTACCGGTTAGTACATTCAGCTTATTTCTAATATTAGTAATAAATATATCGCTATACTTACCTTCTATACTACACTTTATATAACCCAGTTTATAATCTATTAAACGCAATTTATCTGATAAATCTGTGTATAAAGCCATTTCTTTTTTTGACTTTACAAAAACCAACAATTCTTCAAAACTACCAATTGTTAAATTATTTTCAGAGTTTAATTCTTTGTCCCCTTTATCTTTTTTTCCTATGTAATTTTCAGTCAATTTTTTTTTTACATTTTCACTATCTTTATTTATTAAATTCTTCAAATCTGGAAGATCAGCAGCATAAGTTATTCTTAATAAGACCATCTCCGTAGATTCTTTGACTGAATAACTATTCTGTATCTCATTGTGCCCTTTTAACAATAATTGCCAACATTTTGCAGCTGAAGACATATTTAGTTTTGTAGCACTATCCTTTGCCCTAGAAAAGTCATATTCAGATAATGAAGAAGTATTTACTGAAGAAGGCGTAGCCAAAACTCTAGTAACTAAATGGCATATATTCATAAGATCCTCTAAAATTAATAAAGGATCACAACCTGTAAAAACTAAATCGTCAAAACATTTAATTACTTCATTTGGAGAACCTGACAAAATAAAATCAAAAAGATCCCAAATAGTTTGTCGATCAGAAAGACCTAACATTTCCTTAACTTCTTTTTCTGTTATTGCTCCTTCCTCATTTACGCTTATAGCTTGATCTAACAAACTTAATGAATCTCTAACACTGCCATCGCAAGAACTTGCTATAATCTTCAATGCAGTATCATCTACATTTACTTTTTCTTTTTGTACTAATTTTTGCAAATGTTTGCGCAGTTGCTCTTCGGACACCCTACGTAAATCAAATCTTTGACATCTAGATAGAACTGTAATAGGTATTTTTCGAACTTCGGTAGTACAAAAAATAAATTTTGAATGTTCAGGAGGTTCTTCTAAAGTTTTTAAAAGAGCATTAAATGCATTTTTTGAAAGCATATGAACTTCATCAATTATAAATATTTTATACTTACAAATAGCTGGTTTATATTTTACATTATCTATAATATCTCTAATATCATCTACTCCAGTATTACTAGCAGCATCCATTTCTATGACATCTAAATTACAATCTTCTTGAATGGAAATACAAGAATCACACTTTCCACATGGTTCAAAAGAATTATCAGATTTTTTTTCACAATTTAATGCTTTAGCTAATATACGG
>PAWH01000002.1 GCA_002714055.1 Candidatus Pelagibacterales bacterium
TTTTCTTTTTTTCCTTTCTTGTACCAGTGGGGGGCATTTATGCTGATCGTAGTATAATGATTGACAATCAAGACAATAAAAACACTCGTCCATTTTAATTTTACCACTCGGTTCTATAGCATTTATAGGACAGTCATGAGAGCAAAGTTGACATGGACTTCCGCACTCTTTTCTTCTTTTTAGAATACTGAAAATTCTTAATTTTCCTCCAATGGCCATAAAAGCACCCAAGGGACACAAAAAACGACAGAAAAATCTTTCAACTACTAAACCAACCCCCAACAGTAATATGGCGTAAAGCACAAAATACCATTCTCTATTAAACTTCATAGAAATTGCTGTTTTAAATGGTTCTATTTCAGAAGCAACATTTGCATCAGCCATAGAATAAAAACCAATAGCTACTAAAGCCAATAAAAGGAAATATTTAACAGGCCATAGGCGTACATGCCAAGCATGAGATAATTTTAGTTGCGGAATCCTTATAAATTTTGCAAATTTTGCTAAAAGCTCTTGCATGGACCCAAATGGACAAAGCCAACCACAAAAAACGCCTCTTCCCCATATTACAAAACTAACTAAAACAAAAGCCATCAATGACACAAGTATAGGATCAGATAATAAAACATCCCAAGATGGTTTTAGTAGCGGGGCTGTAAGCCAGGTTAAAATACTCAAAATAGTAACTTGTCCGCCTACATACCAGCCTAGCCAGATTAGAACCCAGGCTAAAAATATATAACGAAATGCTTTCCAATAATTTTTATATTGAACAAGAATATCCACTTTCCACATAGCTAAGGATAAAATCAACAAAGTTGTAAAGAGTATGCTCAAATTGAGTTTTTGGCTGTGCCAAGCAGCATGCCAAATCGGATCATTGGTATTAGCTATTACATCTAAGCCGTCCGGTTGAATTATATATTTTGAATCTAATTCATAATCTATGTAAAACTTTTTATCTTCTCCTTCTATATTACTTTCAACTAATAATTCTAGTTTCCATGGTTTTACAGGATCTATCCCTGTTTTAGCCGGAATTCTAAATAGTCCTGCATCAGCAAAAAAAGGTTTATCTTCTCCCTTCAAAAAGTTTAAGTTTCTATAATGGTCTTTAGATAATTGGAATCTTTTTTCTCCTTGAAGTATTGCAAGACGTTTAAAAGGACCAGATACCATATTAGGCTCTCCATCAATAGGGTAACGTCCTAAAGCGGCCAAAACTATAGTTGTCTCCTTAGTATCTCTCCCTGCTACAAATATATCATACCATTGATTTCCTAATAAATTCCTTCCTATGGTTGGTGTTTCAACAGGCGCTAGAAATAAATCAATCACTAAATTTCTAGGGGTGTCTGTATATCCCTTTCTTACTTCTTTTTGTTTTGCTGCAACAGGTGTGTTTCCCGCAAATAGTGCTTTATATCTATAGATATCATTTACACCTGATCGATTTGAGATTTTGGGATCATGCATACCCAATTCTCTTAAATCTTCCAAAGTCAGTGTCAACCTGCCAACAGAACCATCCTCAATTAAGTCTTTAAAGCCAGTAGGTTGAAAATTTACAATATCAATCACTGGTTCATCGTTTAGTCTTAAGCCCTTTGATAAAGCAACAACCCTTGCTGCTCTTAAAATGGCACCATTAAATAATACCGCACTTACTGTAGCAGCTGAAATTCCATCTATGGTGCCAGTACCCTCTGTTTTCTTGAGCAAACTTACTCTGGTAGGCATTCTGATATCAATACCCTTATACTGCTTTGTAAACCTTGGTAAAACCAGTTCTCCTTCTTCCGTGTATATGCCGATAATAGGCTCTAAATGATCTATAACAGTAGCACCAGTCAGTTTCCCATCTAGCCCTAAACCGACAACAATATCAAAAATTTGAGAAGAGAAACCTCTGGACATTGTAATATCTCTGGTCATAAACATGTAACCTAATAAATCTTCTCCTGTGTTTAGATCTTCTCCTGACATAACTGAAACGGTTGGGATGTCTCCTTCTAAAAACCCTATCATGGCTGCATCTGGAAAGAATGTTTTAGCAAGATCTAAATTCACCCAGTCGGGATCTGATGCCCCCCATTTTCCTGCCCGCATGCTGTCTATATAACTTGTTGTTAAGCTGTCTTTTACATCATCTAATTTATTATATTTATACTCCCCCTCTGGTATAGGCAGTCCTGTAACTGGATCTCTCTCTTGAGCATAAATAAAAGAACTCAGCAATATAAAAAAAATATTGATTGAAATAAAGTATTTTAAATAGTTAATAAATCTCAACACTTTTCCTCTATACACCTTTAGGACAACAATTCCTCATAAAAATTGAAATTTATTAATTTATTTACATAATTACAACATAAAATTGTTTTTTTTTAATTTCTCAGTTAAATTTTCTTCAAGAAAATATATATTTGGTAAAATTTTCTTCAAAAAACTATTGATTCTATTTATGATTCATGAGTATGATNANNGGTCGACAACTAAATGGGAGGAATAAAATGAGCGGAACTTGGCTCAGCGAAAGAGAGAGACTGCTTGTAGATGGAGCTGAAAACCTTAATCTTGATCTACCAGTCCCTACTCAGATAGTATCAAATGGTGAGTATCTGCCACCAAAACAGTCAGATATACAAAAAAAAGTTGAAAAACGTACAGTAGAATTAGCGGATAAGAATGCTAAGTTTCTAGGTATGTCTCGTCGTGAATTTCTTCAAACCAGCTGTGGTATGGCTACTGCCTTCCTAGCTATGAATGAAATTTATGGTGGAGGTGTTTTTCAAGTTAGCGAAGCAGAAGCACGTGACCCAGAAATGATGCTGGAAAGAACAGCACGTGTCGAAGGACAGTTTATCTTTGATGACCAAACTCACTTCTTGAGAGATGATTTTCCTCATGAAGCTATACTTGGTCTAGGAGAATTTGCTGCAGAACATTGGAATCCAAAATTGAAAGAAGAAGGTCTTTCTTTAACTAGATATAAATTTGAAAACTATATCGCAGAACTTTGGTATAGATCAGATACAAAAATGGCCTTACTTTCTGGAGCACCTTTCGACGATCCATCATGGTGGTTATTGAGCAATGATCAAATAGTTGCTGCTAGAGANATGGTTAANGATTTCACAGGGTCNACTCGTATGCTAGGACACACTGTTATCGTTCCAGGTCAACCTGGATGGCTAGATGAAGTTGATAGAGCTATTGAAACTCTACATCCTGATTCATGGAAATCTTATACAATTGGTGATCCTTTATCACCTTCTAAGTACCCATGGCGCTTGGATGATGAAAAAATCATGTATCCGTTTTATGAAAAAGCCATAAAATCTGGTATTAACACAATATGTGTCCATAAAGGGNTATTGCCTCCTGATTATGAAGTTTCATTTAAAGGTGTATGGCAATATGCTACTGTGGATGATGTTCCTAAAGCGGCTAAAGATTGGCCAGAAATGAACTTTGTGATTTATCACTCAGCGCTTCGTCCATTCCTAGAGCTTCCTGATCAAGCTTGGGCAGAATTCCAAGAAACAGGAGATATCAAATGGGCATCAGATCTAGCAAGAATTCCTGAAGAACATGGCGTTTCTAACGTTTATGGTGAAATTGGAACAACTTTTGCTAACTCTGCTGTTGCACACCCAAGATTCTGTGCAGCCTTCATAGGTACTTTGGTTAAAGGACTTGGAGCTGATCATGTTGTATGGGGTTCAGATACTGTATGGTACGGATCTCCTCAATGGCAAATAGAAGCTATGAGACGACTTGAAGTTCCTGACGATATGAAAAAGCAATACGGTCTACCTGCTTTAGGTGGAGANAACAGCTTAACTAAACAAGCTATATTTGGTCTTAACTCCGCAAGAATATATGGACTAGGACTAAACGAAGCTACTAATCTTCCTGATTTACCTAATTTCTCAGAGGACAAAATTGGGCAGTTAGCTGCTAAATTCCGCGAAGAAGGCGGAAAGCCATCTAATAAGCGTTATGGATTGATCCGTAAAGCCTAATTAGTTTTAGCTTTTAATGAGCTATAAATAACCCCGTCTCTTTTTTACATAGGGGCGGGGTTTTTAAATTTAGATTATTTAGTTTCTAAAAGGGGGTGCAAATGAAAAGTTTAAGTTTTATAATCAAATTATTTTTTTGTTTTTTCCTATTCGTAAGTATTGGAAAAATATATGCAGCAGATATTATTACTATAAAAGCAAATGAAGGTCGGTTTTATTTTGCAGGACTTTATCCCAGCTATATATTGTATTTGCAAGGTGGTATTCCTGAAGATACTGCATCTGCTTGGGTAGATAAAACATATTGGGCAGTTATTGAAGTAGATTCTAGCAGTCGAGTCCATGCTGGAGAATCAGTAATAGTGAAACTGAAAAAAACTTCAACAGCTAGTCCACAACCTGAATGGTGTGTAACAGAAGGAGGAGCAGAATTTGCAGGGAAAGGTCCTGCTTGCTTGAATACTGATAATCCTAAAAAAATGAACCAACTTCGTTTTAAAGTAACTGTTCAGTACAAAGAAACTGCAGAAAATTTACCGGCGGAATTGCAAGATAAAAATTGGGTGCAATATGAGGTTGGATATGATGAAAATGGGGTCTCTCTTAATGAGTTGCCAGGTCGTCTTGCTCCACCTGACCATACTTTTGGCCCTGTAACTTTACACATAGTAAAATAAACTTATAAACAAAGGTGTCTGAATACTTTTCAGGCACCTATGTTTTTTAATCTCCAGATGCTATTCTTTCTACTAATTGTTTCACTGATGGAACAAAACCGTTAGAATAGAATGGATCCTGGTTAAATTTCCAAGCATTATGGCCTGCAAACATTAATTCTTTATCTAGATCACCATCATGAACAATATCTTGTAAGGACTTTTGTATACAAAAGCTTCTAGGATCAGCTTTTTTTCCAGTGGAATGCTTTTCATTATCGGCCCAATTAGAAAATTTACATTGGCTTAAACAGCCCATACAATTTTTTTGATCTTCTCTTATTTGATAAGCATTTTCGGAAGAAACAAAAATTGCAGTATTATCTGGAGTTTTGAGTACTTCCTTAAAACCTTGTGCTATCCAATTTTTTGCCTTAATGGCATCTTCTTTAGAAAAATAATAAATACGCCTTCTACTTTTTCCTGTTTCAACTGCTACGTTAGCATTTTCCTCTTTAAACAGAGACGCTTTTAATTGTCTTTTGCCCCTCTGCATCAATTCTTTTATAAAACTATTTTTTACTGCTGAAGACCAAAATCCTGTAGGGCTAAATCTGTGTAATAACACATCATCTTTTTTAATAGTTAAAAGCTTTTTTTTCCATTTCTCAGGAATAGGGCTTTCCCTAGTCAATAATGCTCTCGTTCCAAACTGAAATGCTATGGGTCCAACATCTTTATTATCTAGCCAATCTATCCAATCTCTAAGATGCCATACNCCTCCGGCCATTATTATGGGAGTTTCTGCCAATCCCACCGAACTCATTGCNTTTCTTAACTCTATTACTCTCGGCAATGGTAGTTCTGGATTACTAGGATCTTCACTGTTTGAAAGTCCGTTATGACCTCCTGCTAACCAGGGATCTTCATATACTACCCCTCCAAGCCATTCGGTACTTCTTACATATGCTCTTTTATATAATATTTTAAAAGCTCTTGCTGAAGATATTATAGGATAATAAAAAATTCCAAATTTAGCCGAAATATCTCCTAATCTATAAGGCATACCAGCACCACAAGTCACTCCATGAATGAGTTCTCCTGCCTTTTCTAAAATACCTAAGAGTACTTTCTCTGCCGCTCCCATCTCCCACAATATATTTACGTGTAATCTTCCTTTATTTATACTTGCNTCATGGGCAACTCTAGCNTGAGCCACTCCTCCTTCTATTGCATAATTAACTAGTTCTTCATGACGATCTATTCTTGTTTTACCAGAATATGTCTGTTTAATGATGTTGCCTTTTTTGTCATATGAATCTGCATTAACACCAGAAAAAGTTCCTACTCCCCCTGCAGCGGCCCACGCTCCAGAAGAAGCACCTGTTGTAATTGAAACCCCCTTCCCACCCTCAATAAGAGGCAAAACATCCGCTCCAGATATTCTCAATGAATTTAACTTTGGAAACAATTTATTAATTCCTCAAAAAAAATTATTGCTCTTATCTTCTTCTTTTTGTTTTTTGTCGAGGTGGATCCTGTTCTTCGAATTGACCAGACATATCTTCTCCTGTTTCTTGATCAACCACTTTCATTGATAGTCTTACTTTACCTCTATCATCTAAGCCCATTACTTTAACTTTAACGGTATCACCTTCTTTACATATGTCTGATACCTTCTCTACATGATGAGGAGCCATAGCACTTATATGAACCAAACCATCTCTCTTTCCTAAAAAATTTACGAAAGCACCAAAATCCATATTTTTTACTACTGTTCCTTCATATATCTTACCTACTTCTGGTTCTACTACTATTATCTTAATTTCATTNAATGCCTTTTCTATTGACTNTTTCCCTTTTGCATAAATTGTTATTAAGCCTTTATCATCTATATCTATCTTAGCATCTGATATCTCACATATTTCCTTAATTACTTTCCCTCCCGCACCTATTACTTCTCTTATTTTATCAGTGGAAATTTGCATTCTTTCGATCCTGGGAGCATACTCATTTACTTCTTTTCTATGAGACTNAATTTCTTTAGCCATCTCAGACAAAATGTGTATTCTTCCTTCAAGAGCCTGCTCCAACGCTACTTTCATAATCTCTCTAGTAATAGAAGTGATTTTGATATCCATTTGAAGAGATGTTATNCCTGAATCTGTTCCTGCTACCTTAAAGTCCATATCTCCTAGATGGTCTTCATCACCAAGAATATCAGATAAAACAGCATACTCTTTGCCTTCTTTAATTAAACCCATTGCAATTCCTGCTACTGGTTTTTTAATTGGAACTCCTGCATCCATGAGAGCCAAAGATGTCCCACAAACAGTAGCCATNGACGATGAACCGTTTGATTCTGTAATTTCAGAAACTACTCTTATAGTATAAGGAAAACTTTCATGATCCGGCATCAAAGGATGNATAGCCCTCCAAGCCAACTTTCCGTGNCCAATCTCTCTTCTACCAGTCATTAATCGTCCTGCTTCCCCAACTGAGTATGGAGGAAAATTATAATGTAACATAAANCTTCTTTTANAATCTCCTTCTAANCCNTCAATTATTTGTTCATCGTGCCCTGTTCCAAGAGTANCTACTACTAAACCTTGTGTTTCCCCTCTTGTGAACAAAGCAGAGCCATGCACTCTCGATAGAATTCCNGCTTCTGCTTTTATAGGTCTCACTTTATTTAATTTTCTACCATCTATCCTTTTTTTAGTTTTTAATATTTGCCCTCTTACGAGGTCTTTCTCAACTTTTTTTAATTGGTAATTGACCTCCAATATATCTAATTCTTTATTCTCTGCTTCTTTTATAACTTTTTCTCTAATTTCTGTTAACATATTAGACCTGGATTGTTTGATTTCCTCGTTATATGCCTTTTTAAGAGAATCTTTTGAATGTTCTTCTACAAATTTTTCTACTTCCTTTGTAATTTTTATTGGCTCAAATTTCCAAGCATCCTTAGCTGCTTGCTCGGCCAAGCTAATTATGGCATTAATTACGACCTGCATTTCTTTATGTCCAAAATCTACTGCTCCAAGCATCACATCCTCAGATAATTGTTTTGCCTCGGACTCCACCATAAGAACTCCTTCAGAAGTACCTGCAATTACTAAATCTAAATCAGAACTATTTAATTCTTCATAAGTAGGATTTAATAGGTATTTTCCTTTTATGCTAGCNACTCGAGCTCCCGCTATAGGACCNAGGAATGGAACACCAGATAAAGTCAGAGCTGCTGAAGTCCCAATAATTGCTGGAATATCAGGGTCGTTTTCTAGATCATGACTAAGTACNGTACATATTACCTGNACTTCATTCATAAATCCTTCCACAAATAGTGGCCTGATAGGCCTATCAATTAACCTAGAAGTTAAAACATCTTTTTCAGTAGGCCTACCTTCTCTCTTAAAAAACCCTCCTGGGATTTTGCCCGCCGCAAAATATTTTTCTTGATAATGAACTGATAGAGGGAACCAATCCTGATTTTCCGTTTTAGTTTTCGCTGCTACCACGGTGCAGAGTACTTGAGTTCCTTCATAAGATACTAAAACTGCTCCATCTGCTTGACGAGCTAATCTTCCCGTTTCCAAAATAAGTTTTTTTCCACCATACTTTACTTCTTCTTTATAAACGTTAAACATACAACTTCCTTTTCAAAACTACTTACCTAATTAAAATAAAATTATTAAATACAAAAAATATCTTCCATATTGCTTATATACAATTAAATTAATATCACTTACGTAGATTTAAATCTTTTATTATTTTTAAGTAAGNTTTATCATCTTTATTTTTTATATAATCCAATAACTTTCTACGCTGGTTAACCATCTTTAAAAGACCTCTTCTTGAATGGATATCTTTATCATGATTTTTAAAATGACTAGTAAGATTATTTATTCTTTCAGTCAAAATCGCTACTTGCACTTGAGGAGAACCAGTATCCCCTTTTGCGGTTGCAAACTTTTTTATAACTTCTTTTTTCTNTTCTGTAGTAATCGACACCTTCTATTCTCCATTATAATTTAATATTTAAAAAATCTTTCTGGGCAAAAGAAATCCTTTTTCATATTTTGCTATAGCCCATGGATTGTTAGCACAAGTAATGTACACTTCTTCAATAATTTCTNCCTTGTCTAAACNATCCTCTGAAAATAAAACTTTTTGTCCATTAGATAGTAAATTAGCCTTGTGCTCATCCAAATCTATTGCCGGGATGTCGTCCAGTACAACAGAAATAGGATGAATACACCTAGACATAGAAGACTTATCTACTAGCTTAGAAAGATCTGCAAGTAAAATCGCATCCTTATAATAAAAATTATTTACAGAAAGTCTACATAATTTACTAACATGACCGTATGTTCCTAATAACTTTGCCAAATCTCTTGCTATCGACCTTACATATACACCTTTTTCACATTTTAAATAAAACTTAGAATAATCGGGGTTTATATATTCTAACAATTCTAATTTNTCAACTTTAACTTTTCTGACAGGTAATTTAGTNTCCTTAGATTGTCTTGCTAATTTATAAGACCTGACTCCATCTATCTTAATAGCAGAATAGTTAGGAGGTATCTGAAATATATTTCCTTCAAATTTAGCTAGGTTTTTTATTATCTTTTCTTTACTTGGTCTTTTCATACTCTGAGCTATTATTTTACCTTCTTTATCATCTGTATCTGTTCCACAACCCCAATTTATAATAAATTCATACGTNTTTANACTATTCATCATATACCTAACAGTTTTAGTCGCTGATCCTATTGCTATAGGTAGAACTCCGGAAGCCAAGGGGTCCAATGTACCTGCATGTCCTGCTTTCTTTACTTTCGTTATTTTTTTTACCATATTCACAACCTGTGCAGAAGAGATNTTTGGTTCTTTATTTATATTAAGCCAACCACTGATGGTTTCATTTTTCATAGTTTTATAATTCATTAATTACTTNCCCTAGAACTAGATTTAGCGTTTTTTATCAAATTATCAATATAAGTTTGTCGCTCATAACTATCATCGAGAAGAAAGCGTAATTTTGGAGTTTTTCTTAATTTCATATCTCTGGTTATAGGTCCTATAAGTTTTCGAAATTCATTGTTTAGCGACTCAATTAAACTATCAGAGTTATCTTTTCCTCCTAAAGTAGTTACATAAACTCGTGCATTAGATAAATCATTAGAAACTCTTACTTCAGTAACTAATATCGTAGAGTTGTTTAATATTACCTCCTTAAAATTATATTGTTGAAGTTTATAAGAGATAACTTTCCTAAGTGTTTCACTTATCCGCAACTGCCTATTTGTAGGTTTTAATAATGACTTTCTATTCATAATCTTACTAACTATTTATAAAGTGCGCTTTTCAGACTTAATTTCAAAGCACTCAATTAGATCTCCTTCTTTTATATTATCGTAATTAGCTAAGGACATCCCGCACTCAACTCCCTGTTTTACCTCTTTAACCTCATTTTGATGATGTTTTAATGTAGAAAGGTCTCCCTCATGTATNACTACATTATCTCTCAACAACCTGACTTTAGCTCCTTTTCTTACAGTTCCCTCTGTTACTTCACAACCTGCTATTTTCCCNACNTTAGAAATTTTAAAAATTTTCTTTATAGATGCATACCCAAGGAAACTTTCTTTTTGTATAGGAGCCATCAATCCGGACAATAAATTTTTAACATCATCTATTAATTCGTATATTACCGAATAATATTTTATTTCAATACTATTTTGTTTTGCTATTTTTTTTGCAGGCATATCTGCCCTTACGTTAAATCCCATAACCACAGCATTTGACGTTAGTGCAAGCATTAAATCGCTCTCATTTAAAGCGCCTACTCCTGACAATACTACTTGAGCTGCGACCTCTTCATGTTCTATTTCCTTCAAAGAGGAATTTATTGCCTCCATAGAACCATGTACATCAGTCTTTAATATTATAGGCAAAANTTTTCTTTTTCCTTCTTTTATCTGATTTAACATCTGATCAGCACTAATAACTTCAGCACCACGCAAAGATTGATTATTCTTTTTCAGAGCAGCTTGTTTTCTATAATTAGCAACTTCTCTTGCTCTGTATTCACTATCAACAACTGCGTATTGATCACCTGCTTGAGGAATATCATTTAAACCCAACACTTCCACAGGAACTGTAGGTTCCGCGGAATCTATTCTTTCACCCTTATCATTCATCAGTGCTCGCACCTTACCCCAATTAGCTCCGGCTACAACAATATCACCAATTTTNAGGGTACCTCTAGAGACCAATATATTAGAAACAATACCTCTTCCTATATCTACTCTAGATTCTAAAACAACTCCTGATGATGGNCCTTCATATACTGCTTTGAGATCAAGTAGTTCAGCTTGTAAAAGAATTGATTCTATTAATTCATCTAAATTTTTCTTCTTAATAGCTGATACTTCTACTACAACGACTTCACCTCCCATATCCTCAGTAACAATATCATGTTGTAACAAATCTTGTTTAACTTTAGTTGGATTAGACCCTTCAACATCAATCTTATTAATAGCTAAAACAATTGGAACGCTTGCTTCTTTAGCATGTTGAATAGCTTCTATAGTTTGGGGCATAACAGAATCATCAGCGGCTACAACCAGAACTATAATATCTGTTATATTTGCGCCACGTGCTCTCATAGAGCTAAAAGCTGCATGACCAGGCGTATCAATAAAAGTGATTTTCTGTTGGTTAGTTGTTTCTATTTGATAGGCGCCTATATGTTGGGTTATACCACCAGATTCTTTCCCTACTACATCTGTAGCTCTAATAGCATCTAATAACGAAGTCTTNCCATGATCCACATGCCCCATTATAGTGACTATAGGAGCTCTAGCCTTCCCTTTTGAATTATCTACATTATCAATTAAACCTATTTCAACATCAGAGTCAGAAACTCTTTTTACTGTATGTCCAAACTCTATGACCACAAGTTCTGCTGTATCTCCGTCTACATTCTGATTAGCGGTAACTAAAACCCCATTTTTCATAAGCGCCTTGACTACATCTGNACTCCTGATNGCCATACGATTNGCTAGCTCTTGCACAGTAATTACCTCTGGTATAATTACCTCTCTAACAATTTTTTTTGTAGCTTCTGATCCTCCTCCTTCCGAGGATGACATTCTTCTTTCACGTTCTCTGGCTCGTCTTACAGAAGCTAAAGATCGCTGCCTATCATCATCTTCAAATGTCTGATGGACACTAAGTTTCTTTTTGCTTCTNCTTCCTACATAGTCACGCCCTAAAGATAATTTTCGTTTATTCTGTTTTTTNTTTTCTTCTAATTCTTCTTCATCTTTCCTNGCTCTAGANCTTCTATCTAAATCAGTTTCTTTAACAGGNAGTGGTATATTAGTATTTTCTATTTTTGTATCTATAGAACTATNTATATCTTCTTTTTGAANTGGTGAAGAAGTTGATCCAGNCTGAGATTTATTNTTTTTNTCTTTCTCNCCATCACNTTTAACTTTAAGTTGAGTNGAATCTTTTGCTGTAAAATTTTTATTCGCCTGATCAAGAGCTTTTAATCTTACATCACGNTCCTTATCAGAAAGATCATCTTCTAGTTCTTTTTTTATATTNTTNCTATTTTCCTTATTATCTTCGACATAACTAGTACCTATATTTTGGGGCTTATAAGTTCTTACTTTTTTAATCTCTACGGAAACAGATTTAGTCCTCCCATGTGAAAAAGATTGTCTAACAGTTCCACTATCAATTGTTTTACGAAGTTCTAAGCGATCAGTCCTCAGTCCTAATCTTGATTTATTATTCTTTTCTTCGGTATTTTTTTCGGATTTATCACTCACTATCTTATCCTTCTACATTTAAAACTTAGCCTTATTCATTTTTATCTTCGTCTTCAATTTCATCTTCGCCTTCACTTATTTTTTCAAATAAGGGGGCCCGAGCTTTCATTATTATTTCATCAACATCTTTAGTTGAAATTTTTATCGTACCTAATATCTCTTTCAATTCATCATTAGCCAAATCTGCTAACCCTTCAACGTTTTTTATGCCTTCTTTTCCTAAAGCAACTACCATTGGTACTGTTAGCCCTTCAAAATTTATTAATTCTTCTTCTACTTTAAGTTTTTTCAATTCCTCTTGAAGTATTTTATCTCTCTCTTTAAGGCTAGCTATTGCTCTTTCCTTTAGTTCTGTAGCAACTTGTGGGTCAAAGCCTTCTATTTCTTGAAGATCTTCTATAGGAACATAAGCTACGGCCTCTAAAGATGTAAATCCTTCTGTTGCCAATAATTGAGCTATAACTTCATCTACATTTAAAGAGTCAATAAACATTTTAGATACACTATTCATTTCTTCAATTCTTCTTTCAGATTCGGCTCCTTCCGTGAGAATATCTATATCCCAACCAGTAAGTTGGCATGCTAATCTAACATTCTGTCCTCTACGGCCTATAGCTAAACTTAGGTGTTCGTCTGGAACGACTACTTCAACTTTATTGTTTTCTTCATCCAATACAATTTTTGTTACTTCAGCTGGGGCTAATGCATTCACCACATAAGTGGCTGTATCAGTTGAATAAGGAATAATATCAATCTTTTCATTTTGTAATTCAGCCACTACAGCTTGTACTCTACTCCCCCTCATTCCCACGCATGCTCCAACAGGATCAATAGTTGCATCCTTTGATAAAACAGAAATTTTAGCCCTACTACCGGGATCTCTTGCTACGGATTTTATTTCAATAATTCCATCATAGATTTCTGGAACCTCTTGAGTAAATAACTTATCCATAAATTCATTGGCTGTTCTAGATAAAAATATTTGTGGACCTCTTTGCTCTCTTTTAACTTCTACAATCCAAGCTCTAATCCTATCTCCAGGCCTGAAGGATTCTCTCGGTATCACATCATCTCTTCTAACAAATGCTTCCCCTCTCCCTAAATCCACAATAACGTTTCCGTATTCAATTCTTTTAACTAATCCATTTATTATTTCTCCAGCCCTATCTTTATATTCATCATATTGTTTTTCTCGCTCAGCATCTCTTACCCTNTGCGTGATTACCTGTTTTGCAGTTTGCGCAGCTACTCTTCCAAGCTCGATAGGAGGCAAGGGATCCAAAAAATAATCTTCCAAGCGCGCCGAATCATCTCTTTTCTTAGCTTCTTCTAGGGAAATTTCCCTTGCAGGATTTTCAACCGTTTCTTTTATATTTAACACTCGAGCAATTTCAATTTCTCCACTTTTTCTATTTATTCCAGCTTTTATTTCTAACTCTTGCCCGTATTTCCTTTTAGCTACTGATTGAATTGCCTGTTCCATAGCTTTTATAACTATTTCTTGATCGATAGACTTATCCCTAGAAACAGATTCAGCTATTTGTAACAGCTCAGGTCTTGCTATAGANTTTTTCCATTCATCTTCTATCATTAATTCACCTCTACACTTTTTTATTTCTCANTAATTTATCATATTCAGGAACTATATGAGCATCAGAAATTGATTCATANGGAATAGATATTTCTTTTCCCGTCTCCTTATCTAGAATAATTAAATTTTGATTTTCACAATTAACTAATAANGCCGTATAACGCACTTTTTGCATTTTATCATTATTAATTTTTATTTTGATAACGTTACCTCTATATCGCTTAAAGTCAGATAATTCTATTAGTGGTCTTTCTAATCCAGGAGAAGAGACTTCCAAATAGTAATTATTTTTAATNGGATTTTCCATATCCAATATAGTAGATATATATTTGCTCAACTTTTTACAATCCCCTAGCGATATTGCTTCTAGATCTTTTCGCTCTACCATAAATTGCATTGTATCTTTTTTTCCCTTAAATTTTCTAACCCTTATNAGTCTATAACCCTCTTTGCTCAATATATCTATTATCTGTGGAGCAATAGCTTTCATTTCATTCGATTGAACTATTTTAGATATTAACTCTTCATTCAAAAACAATTCTCCAAAAAAAATAAGGCCTGTCGGCCCTATTCAAAAATTCCTATTTTGTAGGAACTATANAGAAAATTTTATAATTTGTCTAATNCTGTTTAGANTTNTTCTTACTAAATATCAAAAATACTGGACATTTTCCNAAAGAAATTGCTTTATTTTCATACCTTGTTGCAGGCCAATCGGAAGGCTTAATCAAAAAATCATCTTTCTTGCTTGCTTTCCAGATAAACTGTTNTGANTTTAAAAAATGGTGAAGTATCCAAGCNACGTAGGACTCACTATCTGTCGCTATTCTAACTTCACCGTTATTTTTTAGTACATTAGAAATTTTTAAAATAGTATTCTCATTAATAAATCTTCTTTTATAGTGCTTCTTTTTATGCCAAGGATCTGGAAATAGTATAAAGACTTTCGAAATAGTTCTAGGGGGAAGAAGTTCTAGGAGAAATTCTGCATCATCCATCATAATTCTAATTCTATCAAAATATTCTTTTTTTAATGATGAAATTAGACTTGCTACTCCATTTAAATAAGGTTCAGAACAAAAAAAACCCACGTTAACATTTTTTTCTAGTTGCCATTTAAGATGCTCTCCATTTCCAAAACCAACTTCTAACCAAAAAGTATCTATTAAAGAAGGAAATTGTGAAAAAATTTCTTCATTTATTTTTGTTTTTTTGCTCAATCTTAACTTGGGAAAGACTTCATCAAAAAGTTTTTGCTTTGCTAACTTTAAGGGATATCCTTTTTTTCTTCCAAATAATCTTTTATTCATAGCTTGATTTATTTTATTTCTTCTAGAATTAATCTCGAACGGTCTGTATTTTCCCATGTAAACGTTTTTTCTACAGATGAATCTCTCCCAAAGTGACCGTAAGAAGCAGTAGGTAGATATTTAGGTTGTGACAATTCTAGCATATCATTTATACCCCTAGGCGTTAAATCAAATACTCTTCTTATTGAATTAATTAAATCCTTAGCTTCAAGATTTCCTGTGCCATGCGTATTTAAGTATATAGATAAAGGCTCTGTGACGCCTATTGCATAAGCCAATTGTATCGTACAACGTTCCGCTAGCCCTGCATAAACTATATTTTTAGCTATATATCTAGCTGCATAGGCACCTGATCTATCTACTTTAGTAGGGTCTTTTCCTGAAAAAGCTCCTCCTCCATGTGGGCAAGCTCCTCCATAGGTATCTACTATAATTTTTCTACCTGTTAGTCCTGCGTCCCCATCTGGCCCCCCTATTTCAAATCTACCTGTCGGATTAATTAAAATTTTATCTTCATTAGGCATCCATCCTTCTGGCAAAGAATCTTTAACAATGGGCATTACTATATTTGCAATTTGAGATTTATTCACATCCGGTTTATGTTGAGTAGAGACTACTACATTATCACATCCTATAGGTATTCCATTTTCGTATACAAGTGTCACCTGNGATTTTGAATCAGGTCCTAACCCAGATGCTTCATTAGATTTTCTTATTTTTGACAATTTTTTTAAAATTTGATGACTGTATTGAATAGGAGCTGGCATTAGCTCATTAGTTTCTGTACAAGCATAACCAAACATAATCCCTTGATCACCTGCTCCTTCCGATTTATTTCCTTTGGAATCCACCCCTGCAGCAATATCTAAAGATTGTTCATGAAGCAAACAACTAAATTCAAATTTATCCCAATGAAAATTTTTTTGATCATATCCTATTTCTTTTACTATACCTCTAGTAATNCTCTCTAATTCATCCTTAGCTATTTNTGGACCGCGTACTTCTCCTGCAATTATTACTCTATTGGTTGTNACCATAGTTTCACATGCTACTCTTACTTGATCTTTTTTTTCACTTTTTGAAATATAAGCATCAACTATACCATCAGAAATTTGATCGCAAATTTTATCTGGATGTCCTTCCGATACAGATTCAGAAGTGAATAAATATTGATGGTCTTTCATTATCGNCACTCCTCAGAATCACTTATTATTAAAATTATTAAATAATACCTAAATTCTAACTTCCAAAAANCTANTTCCTAAANAATCTCCCTNAAAATAAAGTTAACATACATAATACAAAAAATGTTAAATTTCCATATATGGAAAAAAATGTAGGATTTATATCTTTAGGAACATAACCATCGATAGTACCCTTTTCTAAAAAATCTAGAAAGTATTTATATCTTCCNTAAGGGTCTATAACAGCTGATATGCCAGTATTTGCTGCCCTCAATACCGGCAAGCCTTCNTCTATTGCCCTCACTCTTGCTGTNGATAAGTGTTGTCTTGGTCCCGCCGTATCTCCATACCATGCATCATTAGTCAGATTAATTATAACATTTGGTCTTGAAGTATTGATGGTTTCTCCAGGAAATATTATTTCNTAACATACTAGTAGCCCTACAGAAGGAAAGGGACTAGGAAGGTGATAAGTNTTATCTTTTTTNCCTACAGAAAAGTCTAATTGACTTCCAACTATATTATCTAAATTTAATAATCGTCTAAACGGTATAAACTCTCCAAACGGTACTAATTTTTTTTTATCATAATAATAATATATTTTTTCTTCACTACCTAAAATAAAAATACTATTATATATNTTTGTTAGTTTCACNTTCCCTTCGATATTATCATATTGTCTTCTCGTTCCCCCAGAAATTAAAAACTGTCTTTTTGTGATCCAAGAAAATAAATTTAAGTTTTTTTGATTAGTCNTATCTAAATCCAAATAAATAGCTGCTTCAGGCCATATAATAATTGTTTCATCATTCTCATTAATTCCCTCTAAAGATAAATCTATTAATTTTTGAAGATGATGCTTACGCATATTAATATTCATCTTTTCTTTTTGATCTATTGATGGTTGAACTATTCTTAGAGCTATTTCAGTATTTCCAATATCACCATAAAATAATAAACGTAAAAGACCTGCTATAAACACTAGTATCAAAGGACTACAAATAAACAACGTGTATTTAAATCTGTTAAGTACCATTAATGGAGATAAAAAAGCCAAATAAGTTAGTAAGCCCAAACCATAAATTCCTATCCATGATGCTCCTTGCAAAGTAAAATAAGATCCCGCCCATACATAACCAATTGTATTCCACGGAAATCCTCCAGCAATAGTTCCTCTCAAATATTCCCCTATTGAAAGAAGAGTGGCAAACACTAAAACATATCCAAACCTATTTAAGTGCCAATAATTACCAATTATTTTAGTTAATACACAAACTGAACCTATGAAGAAAGACAGAAGTATAGATAAAAGGAAAACTGCAAAATAACCCAGTACTATTCCACCATAATTTGCTATTTCAAACGCATTAGAAATCCAATATAAACTGGAAAAAAAGGTTCCTATACCAAATATGGATCCATAAATAAAAATTTTAGATAAACTATAATTTTTTTCTATTACACTTAAATATAGATAGTTTAAAGCTATAATTATTATAGGTATAAACCAACTATTAGAGAATACAAGCCCACCCAAAAGTCCTGCTATGAATAAATAACAAATCTCTAAATAAAAAAAATTTTTACCTATTAATTTTTTACTATAAATATTGGTCAATTTTTAAAACTTATTGTGAACCATAAAGTCTTGGAGAACCCATAATTTTTACCTTTTTTATTCTTCTCATATCTGCCTCTACTATATTAAACGTTAATCCCGAAAAATGCTTTATTAACTCTCCTTCTCGAGGAACTCTGCCTGCTTCATGAAAAATTAATCCTCCTAAAGTATCTATCTCAATGTCTAGAGATTTATCTAATAGTTTACAATTATAGTATTTTTCAAGTTCCTCAATCATTACCCGTGCATCTACTATTAAAGTGCCATCATCATATTTATCCTTTATAGGATCAGACTCCACATCATGTTCATCTTCTATCTCCCCCGTAATTTCTTCCACCATATCTTCTATAGTAATAAGGCCATCCGTGCCCCCATGTTCATCTACTACGATAGACAAATGAACCTTAGTTCTTCTCATTTCCTGAAATAATTCCGAAATAGGAGTGGAAGGTGCTGAAATTATCACTTTTCTTATTATTTTATCCAAGGAAAATTTATCAACATCAAACCAAAAAGATAAAATATCCTTTACATGAACCATTCCTACAATGTCATCTAAACTTCCGTTATAAACTGGAAGTCGTGAATGCGCTGCTTTACTAAAACTAGAAAGACATTCCTTAAAATCTGAACTCTTAGAAACCGCAACTATATCTGCGCGAGGTACCATTGCCTCAGAAACTTCGGTCGACGAAAACCCTAAAACATTATTAAGCATTACCCTCTCAGCAAAACCTAATCCTGCTCTCTTCCCAAGAGATATCACTTCTCCTTTAGCACTTTCAATATCTGAACTTCTTCTCTTTTTATTGAATAAATAATTTATTAGATTACCAATCATATTTTTTAACATTTTAAGAACCTTGGTTAACAATATAAGGATCGGGAATCCCTACAGATTTTAAAATATTTTTTTCAATTTTTTGCATTTTAGCTTCTGCTTCTTTTGATTCNTGATNAAATTCTAATAGATGAAGAACTCCGTGAATAATTAAATGTGACATGTGATTAACTAAGGGAATATTGCTGATATCAGCTTCATATAAAACAGTTTCATACCCTATCAATAAATCTCCAATATATAAAACTTCGTTATGAAATCTTTCTTTAAAATTAGGAAATGCTAAAATATTAGTTTCTGTATCTNTATCTCTCCACTTTTTATTTAAAGTGCGCATTTCTAATTTATCAGTTAAACGAATAGATATCTCAGCCTCTTTNTCACGAAANCTTGACCAAACTAGGTTGGCTACATGAAAATACANNCCAAATCCATCTAACTTTNCCCAATCTTCTTTGACAATATCAAAATTTACATTTAGTTGATTANGCATTATTTTTTGGATCTCTCAAATGAACNATATGCATCAACAATTTTTTGAACTAAAAGATTCCTCACTACATCAACATCTTTAAAAATTACTTGTTCCGCCTGATATAAGTTTTTTGTTACTTTTAGTGCCTCAAATAGTCCTGATTTTTCTTCTAGGGGCAAATCAATTTGAGTTAAATCCCCAGTTACCACCATTCTAGAATTAAAACCTAATCGAGTTAAAAACATTTTCATTTGCATTCTACTAGTATTTTGCGCTTCATCCAGTATAACAAAAGAATTTGATAAAGTTCTTCCTCTCATAAAAGCTAAAGGAGCTATTTCTATGACACCCAACTCCATATTTCTTTCTATTTTTTTTGCAGAAAGAACATCCTCTAATGCATCATATAATGGCCTTAAATATGGATCTACTTTCTCTTTCATATCACCCGGCAAAAAGCCTAACCTTTCTCCTGCCTCTACTGCTGGACGAGACAAAACTATTTTATCTACTTCTCCTTTTTCTAACATATATACAGCGTAAGCTACTGCCAAATAGGTCTTCCCTGTCCCTGCCGGGCCTATTCCAAAAACTAATTCTTTTTTTCTTAGAGTCTCTACATAATTTATTTGTGAATAAGTCCTAGGTCTTATATTTTTTTTAATAGTTTTTATTAACAAATCTGATAATTTACTTTTATCTACCTCATTGTTTATTTTATTATTCATTCTGATTGATGCATCCACTTCTTCAAAGCCCACACTAAAGCCTTTTTTTAACTGTCTGTACAAATCATTAAGCACGTTATGGGTTAACTCTGCCTTTTTTCCAAAAATTTCTAAAACTTTTCCCCTACTTCTGATATCCACGTTCAACAATTTTTCTATTCGGTTTAAATTACCATCATATTCTCCAAATAAATCAGGAATTAATTTTTCATTTTCAAATTTAATTACTAGTCCTTTAATGATTTTACTTTCGACTGATTTCAATTAATAACCTCTGTTTTTTTATTTATTAATTTGCCTTTCAAACTATTTTTAGTAGCCTCCTCTATATTAACATTAATAAATTGACCTATTTTGATACCTGAATCTGCAATATGAGTTGCCTGCATATGGGGACTTCTTCCTATTAATTGGTTCTTATATTTACCCTTTCGTTCTAATAATACTTCTGTTTTTCTATTTAAATATGATTCATTAAAAGTCAACTGTTGCTTAGCTAAAATTTCTTGCAAAGCTAATAATCTTTCAGACTTTATTTTTTCATCTACTTGTCCAGCCATGACTGAGCCTGGTGTGCCTGGGCGCCTTGAATAGTTAAACGAATAAGACTGGGAAAATTTTATATATTCTACTAATGCTATTGTATTATAAAAAGCTTCATCATCTTCCCCTGGAAAACCAACAATAAAATCAGAGGAAACCGCTATATCAGGACAAATTGTTCTCAATTTATCTATTATTCGCTTGTAATCATCAGCACTATACTTGCGGTTCATAGCCTTTAAAACTTTATTATCACCCGACTGAACAGGTAAGTGAATATAAGGCATTAATATGTCTACTTCACCATGTGTATTAATTAAATCATCATCCATATCGGATGGATGCGAAGTGGTATAACGTATTCTTTTTATACCATCTAACTCTGCTACTTCTTTGATAAGCCTTGCTAAAGACCAATTACTCTTTCCTGATTGACCATGATAAGCATTTACATTTTGTCCAAGTAAGCATAATTCCTTAGTGCCTTTATCAATCAAAATTTTTGCTTCTCTAATAACTTC
>PAWH01000003.1 GCA_002714055.1 Candidatus Pelagibacterales bacterium
TGGATAACGGATTCTTCAAAGATAATAGGGCCTTTATTAATTTCTCCTGATTCTGCCAATGTAAATAAATTACTTTCTGCCTATTCAATTTGAGACATAGATGTGTCATCAATTTCTGGATTAGTTGCCTGAGTAATGATGTCTTGACCTAGTCTAATTAATTCTCTGCGTATAGATAAGTCATATATAAGTTTTGCGTAGTGACCAGAGCCAGATAAAGTTTCGGCTGATTCTGAAAGTCTTAAAAAATGATTTGGATCATTAATTTCTGTTAGATCAAGGTCTTTTTCAAAATAATGTGATAGGGTTATTGGATCTGCTACTTGTCCTTGATTAATAAGTTTTCTAATCCCCTCAAATATTCTTTGATTTAGTGGTATATAAAAATGTGAATCTTTTAAAGGAATATCAAATATAATCCTGTTATAAACTTCGTTATCAACTAGTATCCCGCCTAGTAATGCTTCTTCTGCCGCTATAGAATGTGGCATAACTCCGTGAGAAAAACCCACATTAGTTTGAGAAGGTATCTGTTTTATAGACTGACTTGAATTATTGCTCATAGATAAACATTAACACATTTTAAATACGATTCTACTGTGAAAAACGTTAATTAGTGTGGAAAGCGGGGATAAGTAAGTAAATTATTTTATTTTTCTTTTTTGTTCACCATTATTTTTTTAGACTTGGTATCTTTAGTAGCCTTTTTAGATTCTTTTTTTATGTCTTTATCTTGATTTATTTTTTCTTGCTTAGTATTTTTTTCAACAGAATCTTCTTTGGACTCGCTTGTACTCTCTTCTTTAACAATTTTTGATTCTTCTGTTTGTATCAATTCATCTTTTGCATTTTCTTGGAGGTCGTTTTCTTATGTAGTGTCTAAAATAAGTTCCTCATCATTTTTTAAAACTTTAACTTTAACAGATAATATTACTTCTGGATGTAAAGCTATCTTTACTTCGTGAACTCCTATATTTTTAATAACACTGTTAAGTTGAATTTGTTTAGTTTGAATATCATGACCTTTGAGTTTTATTGTATCTGCTATTTCTCGAGCAGCAACAGAACCATATAATTGCCCAGATTCACTTGCTTGTTTTCTAATAGAAATAGATAAGTTAGTCATATTTTTAGCTATGCTCTGAACCTCTTTGAGTAGTGCAGCATTTTTTTCTTCATAGATCTTTTTTTGTTTCTCATAAATTGCAATATTTTCTTTATTTGCCCTAAGAGCTTTTTTTTGAGGAAGCAAATAATTTCTTGCAAACCCGTCTTTAACTTTAACTACATCTCCTAGTTTTCCTATTTTTTCTATTCTTTCCAAAAGAATAACTTCCATATCTTACCTCCTAAGAAAAATAACAATTATGTCTATGTATAAATTTTCTCATTTATTTTTTAATTTTCTAAAATCATAAAAATGATCAAGCACTCCTATTGCTGCAATTATAGCTAATATAAAGGGAATAAATAAAACTATTATGTAAAAAAGGCCAGTTAAAAAATTACTCATTGTAAGTTTATTTATATTAAACTGTATACTTGCGAGGCCTTGTAGTGTAATAGGTACACTTAATATAACTACTAACGACTTGGCCCATAGGCTTGTAATATCATTTAAAACTAAAGAAGTTGTTAATAGAATAAGAAACAAATATATTATCCAATTAGGAAGTGAAGTATATATAAATTCATTAGNATTAAGCNTNAGTCCTTTAAGTTTATAAATTTTANAGATTTTAGATAGTTTTTTTGAAATCATAAGGTTTAAGGCTATNATGGNAATCCATGANGCNANAATTATNGAAGGCAATAGATTGAGGATCATNGAAGGAANAGAAATTTTTGAATNNANANTATTNANNAGTTGANTATTAAAATATTCAANAAAAGATAAAANNTTATCTGAANANNAGACGGTAGATATTAAAAATAAAATTATTCCAGCTATAGAAATTTCTGAAATTACTAGTCCTATATTTTTTTGGTATTCATTGCTAATATTTCTCATAGCAAACCAAAGTGCAGGGCATGCATTAATTATTAAAAATCCAGTAGCAACAGGAACCCCATAAAATAGTCCTACCAGAAAAGTTCCTATAATAGTTGCTATTACTGCCCCGGAAGTTCCGTATATAAGTGCGGTTATAAAAAAAGGTAGAGGAATAAAGTAAGCTAAGAAAAGTGTTATGGGACTATATAAGCTGAGCGCCACTGTCATAAGAGCTGCAACCAGCCCTGCACCAAAAGATATTAAACTATCTTTTGAACTTTTCATTTAAAACTCTAAGAGTGCGTTAACATGCATCTCTGTACATTTCTGAAGTGCATTTAAATCATATCCACCTTCTAAAATAGAAACCACTTTACCGTTACAATATTGCCTTGCTAAAGCCAGTGTTCTTTTTGTGATAGAGTAAAAATCTTCAGATTTTAGCTGGAAATTACCCAATGGATCATCTTTATGAGCATCAAATCCTGCAGAAAATAATACGAAATTAGGTTTAAATTTTTTGATTTTTTTTAAAACAAATTCGTAAGCATTTAAATATTCTTCAGAAGTTGTGCCTGCGGGCAAAGGAATATTTAGAATATTATTATGTGTACCCTTCTCTTGGTCAGAACCCGACCAAGGGTAAAATGGATGTTGATGTGTAGATATATATAATACTTTTTCATTTTCATAAAAGATATCTTGAGTCCCATTTCCATGATGTACATCAAAATCAATGATTGCAACCTTATTAAATTTATATTTTTTTAATAAATAATGTGCTCCAATAGCTACATTGTTATAAATACAAAAGCCCTTAGCTTTACTTCTTTCAGCATGATGCCCTGGAGGTCTAACCGCACAGAAGGCATTTTTAAATTCTTTATTTTGAACTCCATCTATGGCNGTAATAATTGAACCAACAGAATCNGAAATAGCTTCNTTACTGCCAGGCGAGATGACAGTATCACNATCTAAAAATGANAAATCATTCATTGGAAAAGATTCTTCAATAAAATTTATATAATCAATACTATGGGCATTTTCTAATACAGATTTTTCATACTCTAAAGGTTTTTTCCAAAGAAGGTTTTTACTATTTATTTTTTTAAAATTATCTATAATTGCAGTAACTCTATCCATATTTTCTGGATGGCCTCGCCCCGTATTATGATATTGATAAGTATCAGAAGTAATTAATCCAGTTTTCATTTAAAAAAAATTCTTTAGAATATTAAAGTATATGTTAGTTANTATACATAACATATCCAATATATTTTANTGGCGTCCTACAAATGGGAGTAAGGCTAATATCCTAGCTCTTTTTATAGCTTGCGCTAGCTTTCTTTGCTTAGGAGCAGACACAGCACTTATTCTAGAAGGAATAATTTTACCACGTTCAGATACAAATTTTTGAAGAGTTTTTATATCCTTATAATCTATAGNGATAGCATCGGGCCCACTAAAAGGNCAAGTNCTGCTTTTTTTNAAAAAAGACTTTGCGTTTTGTAAACTATCTGTATTANCGTTTTCTTTTCTAAATTTCTTTTTCTCCACTATGTACTCCCTTGATTTTTTTTATAATGTTTATTGCTCTTCAACAGATNNATTTATTTACTTTTACTTCTTCCTTTGATGATTCAAAAGTTTTTTTCATCATAATAGAAGGTTTTTCTGATATATTATCAATTTTTAATGATAAATATCTTATTATATTTTCATCGATTCTCATGTTTCGCTCNAATTCCTTTATAGATTCCCCATCTCCTTCTATTTGGAGCATNACATAATGTCCTTTTTTGTTTTTTTCTATTTTATACGCGAGAGGCCTTAATCCCCAAAATTCAGTTGAAACAACAATTGCCTTATTTGTTTTTAGTACATTCGTAAGGTTATCAATAATCTTTTTTATTTCTTTATCTCCCAACTCTTGTCGGGTTATAAGTACGCTTTCGTAGTATGACATACTTTGTCTATCTCCTCGTCTATATGGACTCGATTAAAATACTTTGTTAATTATTAGCATATTATTTAGAGCCATGGATGTACCTTAATTTTTTACTTTGGGCAAGTATAGATATAAAATATGTGTAAAATAATATTTGCAAATTTATAGTATTTTTATTTATCTAACAATTAATAATATTTTAATAATGGAGTTTCTAATGGGCATATCATTTATTTTTCCTGGACAAGGATCACAAAAGGTGGGGATGGGAAAGGAACTTTTTGATACTTTCCCTTTAGCAAGAGAAGTGTTTGAAGAAGTAGATGATACTTTAAATATAAATTTATCTAAGATAATCTTCCAAGGTACTCAAGACGATCTAACCTTAACCGTAAATGCTCAACCTGCATTAATGGCAGTATCAGTAGCTGTAGTTAGAGTGTTAGAAAATTTTTCTGGGAAAAGCCTACATGAACTAGGCGATTTTGTAGCAGGCCATTCTTTAGGAGAATATTCAGCATTGGTTTCGGCAAGTGCTATTACTTTATCAGATGCAGCAAAATTATTAAGATTGAGAGGATTGGCAATGCAAAATGCAGTTCCTATTAATAAAGGAGGAATGGCTGCTATTATTGGCTCTGAATTATCAACGGTAAAAAAATTGATAAGAGAATCTATAAAAGATGATGAAGTTTTAGAAATTGCCAACGATAATGCACCAGGGCAAGTTGTTATTTCAGGTCATGATGAGGCAGTAGAAAGGGCAATAGNAAATTCTAAAAATATAGGAATAAAGCGTGCACTAAAATTGACGGTTAGTGCTCCTTTTCACTGCAGTTTGATGCAGCCTGCATCTGAGGAAATGAGGAACCATTTAAATAATTTAAAAATTAATACTCCTAAAATTGTTCTTTGTAACAATTTTGATGCGGCATTTATCACTGACCCTGAAAAAATTAAAGATAGCTTGATTAATCAAATTACTGGTAGAGTAAGGTGGAAAGAAAGTGTAGAAAATATGAATAAACTAGGGAAAGTTGAAAAATTTATTGAATTAGGATCTGGCAGTGTTCTTTCTGGCTTAGTACGACGTATTGATAAAAACTTAGATGGTATGGCTTTGGAATCAATAAGTGATATTGAAAACTTTGCAAGGATCGTATAGGCATGTGTTTATTAGGATAATTTGTGATGTTTGATTATAGTAATAAAATAGCTCTAGTAACGGGAGCCTCGGGAGATATTGGTAGAGCAATAGCTATTTCTCTTGCTAAGCAAGGTGCTAAGGTTGCTATAACGGGAAGGCGTTCAAAAGTTTTAGATCAAATATGTAAACAGTATCCCAAAGCTTTTACCCCATTAGTCAGAGATTTATCTCAAAGAGATAANGTNAAAACNATCGTCTCTGACGTAGAAAATAAGTTAGGGCCAATAGATATTTTAATTAATAACGCTGGAATAGCAGAAGATCAACTTGCTGTTAGAATGAATTATGAAATGTGGCAAAAAGTTATGAACGTAAATNTATTTGCTGCTTTTAATTTGTCTAAATCTGTCATAAAAGGAATGATGAAAAGACGATATGGAAGAATAATACAAATTACTTCAATAGTTGGTCATACGGGTAATCCAGGACAGACAAATTATGCGGCTTCTAAGGCAGGTTTAATGGGAATGTCTAAATCNTTGGCGATGGAAGTGGCAAGTAGAAATATAACTGTAAATTGNATAGCNCCAGGGTTTATTGAAACCTCTATGACTGCTGTATTGAGTGAGTCTCAGAAGAAAANTTTAATAGAAAAAATTCCTTCTAAGAAATTGGGGCTACCTCAAGATGTGGCCTCTGCGTGTATTTTTTTAGCTTCTGATGAAGCATCCTACATAAATGGAAGCACTATTCATGTTAATGGAGGTTTAGCTATGATTTAAAACTAATTTATTTTTTTTAAGATATATACAAAAAACACTTGAATTGTTGAATATAATTTGTGAAAAGTCTTGATGATAAATTAATCGGTTAGTGTAGACTTTTTTATATTAACATAAATTAAGGAATAAATAATTATGACTGATATACCAGAAAGAGTAAAAAAAATAGTTACTGAACATCTAGGAGTAGAGTCGGATGCAGTTGTAGATAACGCAAGTTTTATAGATGATTTAGGTGCTGATAGTTTAGATACAGTAGAATTGGTTATGGCTTTTGAAGAAGAGTTTAGTGTAGAAATTCCAGATGATGCAGCTGAGAAAATAACTACAGTAAAAGATGCAATAAAATTTATAGAAGACCAAAGTTCATAGAATAAAGGTTGGAGATTCTAATGAGGCGTGTAGTAGTAACAGGACTTGGAATGGTGACTCCTCTTGCAGCCTCTGTAAAGGGAAGTTGGAATAGGCTAATAAAATCTTCTTCTGGTATATCTACGATAAAGGGCTTTGAAATTGGAGATTTACCTTCAAAAGTTGCAGGACAAGTGCCAGATGATTCGAAGAGCGATGGATTTGATCCTAACAGATGCTTAGAATTTAAAGAGCAGAAAAAGGTAGATAAATTCATTGTATATGCAATCGATGCTGCTGATCAGGCTATTAAAGATAGCGATTGGGCGCCTAAATATGAAAAAGATTATGCTAGAACAGGGGTTATAATAGGCTCTGGCATAGGTGGCTTGTCTTCAATAGAAAATGCAGCTTTGACCCTAAAAGAAAAAGGTCCTCGGAGGATGAGCCCTTTTTTTATTCCTTCTTGCCTAATAAATCTAGCATCTGGTCAAGTTTCAATAAAATATAATTTTAAAGGTCCAAATGTTTCTGTAGTTACTGCTTGTTCCTCAGGTGCGCATGCTATAGGTGATGCTGCTAGAATTATTAAAGCAAACGAAGCGGATGTCATGATTGCAGGTGGAGCAGAAGCTGCTGTTACANGGNTAGGGATATCAGGGTTCTGTGCCGCTAGAGCATTATCAACTAGTTATAATGATAATCCAGAAACTGCTTCTAGGCCATGGGATGAGGGAAGAGATGGTTTTGTAATGGGAGAAGGATCAGGTTGCGTTGTTTTAGAAGAATATGAACACGCGAAGTCTAGAGGAGCTAATATGTATGCAGAAATATTAGGATATGGACTTTCAGGNGATGCTTATCATATCACTGCCCCTTCAACAGATGGAGATGGGGGCTACAGAGCGATGAAGGCTGCACTCGAAAATGGAAATATAAATATAGAAGATATTAATTATATAAATGCTCATGGAACATCTACTCCATTAGGAGACGAAATTGAATTAACTGCTATCAAAAGATTATTCGAAAAATATTTATCAAATCTTTCTATTAGTTCTACAAAATCCTCTATTGGTCACTTACTTGGAGCAGCTGGGGCAGTAGAGGCTATATTTTCTATTTTATCAGTTGTTAATGATATNGTGCCTCCTACTCTAAATTTAATTAATCCGAGCGCTTCTGCATCAGGATTTGATTTGGTTCCTCTAAAGGCAAAAAATAGAGAAGTAAAGTTAGCTTTATCTAATTCATTTGGCTTTGGAGGCACTAATGCTTGTTTGATTTTNGGTAAGGTTCAGTAAATAAAAAATATAAGAATATATAAGTATAAATTTAAGTTATTAATTAATATATTTTTAATATTATTGGCTTTATTATTAGTTTTTGTTTTTTTATTTTTAGGAGTTTTGTCTTTATACTCCAAACTAGATGGACCTTTAGAGAATGAGATAGTTATAGATATTCCAAAGACTACTTCTTTAATAAATATAAGCAAAATATTACAATATGAAAATATAATTAGTAGCAGGTATAATTTTATATTTTTTAACTATTTGATAGGAACCAATAGGAGCTTAAAAGCTGGGGAGTACCTGTTTTCTGCAAAAATTTCACAAAAAGAAATTGTTGAAATGCTAGTAAAAAATAAAGTTTTATTACATAANTTTACTGTTCCAGAATGTTATTCTAATAAGCAAATTTTAGACAAGTTAGAGAGAAATGAAAAGTTAACTGGGTATATAGAAGAAAAANTAACTGAAGGCGATTTATTTCCAAATACTTATCTATACGCTAAAGGAACTCAAAAAACTCAGCTTATTGAAGTAATGAAACAANTATCTANGAAAAANCTGAATTCTAGCTANAAAAAAATTGGTTCTTATCCAGAAATACTAAATAATCTTAAAGAAGTAGTTATTTTGGCTTCCCTTNTTGAAGCTGAGGCNAAAAATNCNCATGAGAAANAAAGAATTGCCTCCGTTTTTATTAACAGATTAAAAAAAGGTATGAGGTTACAATCAGATCCAACAGTAATTTACGGTTTAGTTGGTTCAGTATACCTTGGTAGAAAGTTAACAAGAAAAGACATNAATACAAAACATCCTTGGAATACATATAAAATTTTTGGTTTGCCTCCTTCTCCTATATGTAACGTAGGTATTGACAGTATTGAAGCAGNCTTAAANCCTCTAAAAACAAATGATCTATATTTTGTGGCTGATGGACTGGGTGGTCATTATTTTTCACAAACTTTNNAACAGCANAANGACCACNTTAAAAATTTAAAAAAATTAAATGAATAACAAGAGTATTTATTTTATATTATATATANAGAGGTTAATATGAATAATAAAAATCAAAATAAAGGAGTTATGTTAGTTCTTTCATCTCCTTCTGGTGCAGGTAAAACTTCCATATGTAAGANTTTATTAGGTTTNGATANAAATATAAATTTGTCTATTNCTGTAACAACCAGACCNATTAGANCAGGAGAAAANAATGGNGAAGATTATATATTTGTTGATAATAAAACATTTAGTAAAATGTTGAAGAAAGGAGACTTTATTGAGCATGCCTCAGTTTTTGGTCATGATTATGGAACCCCCAAAAATTATGTNGATGAAAAATTGCATAAAGGTGAAGATCTCCTTTTTGATATTGATTGGCAGGGGGCACAGCAGTTGAGGAGTAGAATGGGAGAAGATGTNATTTCCGTTTTTATTTTACCTCCTAACAAAGAGGAACTAGAAAAACGTNNAAGAGAGAGAGGTCAAGATACTGATACTGTTATGATGAAGAGAATGGCTTCTGCTTCAGAAGAAATAACTCATTGGGCTGAATATGACTACGTTTTAGTAAATAAAGAATTAGAAGATAGTGTATGTAACGTGCATAACATACTAAAGGCTGAAAGGTTAAAAAGAATTCGCCAAACAGCTTTAGCAGAATTTGTTAGATCAATTAGTTTTGATTAGGGAAAGCTATATTAGATANTNTTGCAAAATCGTTTGGAGTAATTTGCTCTGCTCTTAGTGAAGGATCAATATTTGCAAGCTTACATAATTTATCTGGATCACCTAGATATCTCAAAGAAGATTTAATTTTTTTTCTTCTTTGATGGAAAAGGGCCTGTGTTACTTTTTCTAGATTATTTTTTTGTAAGTTATCCATTATTTGTGACTTTGGGACGATTTGAATAATTGATGAATTTACCTTTGGTTTGGGGAAAAAANCTTTTGAAGGAATATTCATTAAAATTTTAGAGTTTCCATATATNTTAGTTATTACGGATAATCTTCCATACTGTTTAGTNCCGACTTTTGCTATAATTCTTTCTGCAACTTCTCTTTGAAACATGAGTGTCATTTTATTTATATTTTCTGGAAATGGTAACCATTGTATAAGTAATCTGGTNGCAATTGAATATGGTAAATTAGAAATGATTACTGCATCGTCGATACTATTATCCNGCATTATCTCNTTTAAATTTATTTTAAGAGCGTCTTCGTTAATTAAGGTTAATTTTATNCCTACTATTTTTTTTAAAATTTTTAATGCATCTATGAANCTTACATCTTTTTCTATGGCTATTACNCTCTTTGCCCCTGCTGTGAGNATNGCTCTTGTAAGAGATCCTGGGCCTGGTCCTACTTCAATTACATTTTTATTTTTTATATCGCCGCTAATCTTTACTATGCGATTAGTCAAATTTAGATCAAGTATATAATTCTGACTCAAACGACGTTTAGCTGACAGATTATATAATTTAATGACTTCAGATATTTTAGGAAGATCATTAATTTTTTTTATTAATGAATCATTCATTTCTAATTTTGCATTCTTATGTCAATGAGAGCTTTTCTTTTTAGATTTGATACAAATCTGTCACTTAACATTTTTAAATANCTATTTTGTAGTCTAACTTTAACCAATTCTTTTAATGCGAATTGTTGATTAGCTTTGATATCTTGTTTACATAACATTACTGTATACACGCCATCTTGTGCCTTCAATGCCTTGCTAAAAGAACCAGGTTTTAAATTGTTTAATTCCTCTTTAAATATAGGGGGTAATTGTTTTAGTAAGATTTTTCCTACAAATGTATTATATTGTGTATCCTCAATTTTTAGTATTTTGGAAAANCTTTCACAAGATTCTAGATTACCAATTTTTGCAAGGGNTTTTTCAACGAAAGACTGAATATTTTTTTCTTCAGAAGAAATTTCAAACTTTATAGTCGCTATTTTAGNTACTGTATGACTAAGGTCAGGAATTTTAAATTTTCTTATTGCTTCTAATTTTAAAATATAAACTCCTGTATTCGTCACAATGGGTTCTGAAATTGATTNTAGATTCATATGTTTTATATTTTCATATATTATTTTNGGAATAGAACTACCTAGTGTCCAATTTACNAGNCCTCCATTNTTTGCAGAACTACTTTGTGACATTTGTTTTGCTATTTGCCCAAAATTCTCTGTATTTATTTGTTTTTTTATTTCAGTCGCAGTATCCATAATGTTTTGTTTAAAACTAATTTGACTAAAATTTAAAAAAATTTCAGAATATTTATATTCACTTTTCCCTTCATTAGATAAAATAATATTTAATTCATTGGTTATTTCGTTATCATTAATAGTAATTCTGGGTTTTATTATTGAATTTGATATTTTATCCCAAAGTATTTTTGCCTTGATCTGATCGTAAATAGTCTCTTTAGAAATTCCTTTTTTCTGTAATGTATTTATGAGACTTTCTGTAGGTATATTATTTCTTTTTTCTAAAAGAGCGATCCTATTTAATATTTCAGATTCGGTTACCCTAATATTCAATTTTTTTGCTTCTTGCGAGTATAACTTTTCGTTTATGAGAGTTTGAATTATTTGAACAGATAAGCTTTTTCTAGTTTTGGGATTATTTGGAAAATTAGAAGTAAGTATTATCAAGTCTAGACGCTTTATTAAATCTGCTAAGGTAATTGCTTCATCGCTAACTATTGCAACTATGCTGATAATGTCAACTTCATCATTATCATTTTGAGAAAAAACCGTTGTTATTATTATAAAAAATAAAAATAATATACAAAATATCTGTTTAAAATACATTAAATATCTTCCTCTTAATTTCTAAAATCCAACTAATTCAAATGTTATAGAAAATGTAGTTGCATCTGGTACATCTATCATATCTCTGTGATTACGTTCAGCAGAAATATTAATTTTTATGCACTCATTAAGATATTGTATACTAGCTTTACTAAATATTGCATCTCCATGATTCGTTCCAACTAAATCTCGAGATTGTGTTAAATTAGTAGACCAGTTATCTGAAATATTCCAATTAATAGAAACTAGAGCCTGCTCAGAATTTGAAGGGACGTTAGAACTTGGATTTGGATCGTCCCGTACCATAGTATAATTTAAATTTGAGAAAAATGGATCCATATTTATGTCTAAAGAAAAAGTGTCACGTTGTGATCTTAGGTCCAGTGAATCCTTGCTAAAGGAATAATCGAATTTAAGAGTGTTAGAAATATTATATTTAATGTTACCCACTACGTTAGAAAATTTTTCATCAAGCCCTGTTCCTTTTATAAAATCTTTTTGTGGTGTGTCTGGTCTCCATGTTCTACCTATAAGAGCATCAATTACTCCATAGTTATTAAGGTCTATACTCGATTTAAAGCCAAAATTAACTCTGATACCTGATTCAACTCTATCTAATCCAGTAAATCGTTCTGAA
>PAWH01000004.1 GCA_002714055.1 Candidatus Pelagibacterales bacterium
ATATATAGTTTCATCATATACTTGTTCTATTTTTAATCCTAGGTTAGGTAGTATATCTTCATTAAGCTCTTTAATGGCTTCTCTTATCCCAGCCATAATTTCAATAACATTAGCGCCAGATTGCCGAACTGCGTTGATTGCTATGGATGAGTCGCCTAAAAATCTTATATTTGATGTAGGCTCTTTATGCGTAAAACGTACGTCTCCTATATCGGCAACTGTTACCCTTCCAAACCGGTTGTTTTCTTGATTTTCGCTGATAAGTACAACGTTTTTAATTTGATCTGGATTTTGGAATTCACCCTCTGCTCTAACTAAATAACGTCTTTTTCCTTCTTCAACATCTCCAGCTGAGATTGAGGCATTAGCTCTTTGAAGAGCAAGAACAATTTGTGGAACAGTAAGACCATAATTAGCCATTCGTTCTGGATCTATAGTAACCCTCAGTTCCTTGCTACTACTTCCATAAGCTGTTGTACGTGCGACTCCGGGAACTCTTTCTATGCGGTCTTGAATAATATCTTCAACTATATCCCCATAAGCTGCGATGTCCCTCTCGTTTCCTTCTGTTTTTGTTAGTATAAACCAAGCAATGGCATTATCATCTAATCCTGCAGTATCAAGCCAAGGTTCTCCAGCCTCTTCGGGATAGCCTTCAATTTGATTAAGTCGGTTAGATACGAGTAAAAGGGCTCTGTCCATATTTGTAGTAGTATCAAATTCTATAGTTACTTCTGATCTTCCTTCTTGAGCCTTTGCTGTTAATCTTTTTGCTCCTTCAATTCCTCTTAGTACTTCTTCTTGTCTATTTACAATTTCTCTTTCAATCTCATATGGAGAAGCTCCATACCACCAGGTTGAAACTGTTATAACCGGTTTATTAACATCTGGAGCAAGCTGAATAGGAATTCTATCTAAAGCTATAAAACCTAACACAATAGTCATGAAAATTGCGGCAACTACTGCGGTTGGTTTTTCTATTGAAATTTGTATGAGATTCATTCGTTACTTTCATCATCTTTATTATTTAATGAGCTAATTTTCTGACCTGGCCTTAATCTTTCATTCCCTTTTATTACTACTTCATCTCCTTCTGCTAGGCCCTGTTTAACAACGAACCTATCATCTATGCCATCTCCAAGCTCTACTGGCTTTATTTGAGCTACTCCGTCTTTCAATATATATACAAGTGATAATCCCTCTCTTTTAAGTATGGCATCTTTATGGACTGTAACCGCTACGACTCCAGGACCTATAGGAATTAAAACAGTTATGCTTTCTCCTATATTTACAAATCTGTTAATAGAATTTGCTTCAAAACTTAGTCTTACTTGTAAGGTTCTCGTTGAAGAGTTTTCCTTAACTCCAATAGATCTTATAATTGCAGGAAATTTTATGTTATCTGAGGTTTCGGCCATAAGTTTATCGTTTGGTTTAAGTGCTCTTGTCCTGTTTGCAGGCACATCTACTTCAATTTCAAACATAGTGTCACTGACAAGAGTAAAAAGAGTAAATCCTAATCCAACTGCCTCACCTAATTCTATTTCTCTACTTTCAATTATACCATCAAATGAGGCTTTAACTTCGGCACGATCTAAATTTTGCATAGATACTTTTTCATCTTGTAAAGCAGAATTTAGATTAGCCCTTGCGATTTCTTCATTAGCCAATAAGGCAGATATTTTGTTTTGGAGATCTTCATATTTTGCTTTATGGCTTGCTAATTTTTCATTTTGTAAGGCTATATTAAGATTAGCTTTTGCCATAGCCTCATTAGCTTTTAATGCTACCATTTTGCTTTGTAAATCTTCAAATTTGGCGGCATTAAANGCNGGTGATGATTTTAAGCCCTCAAGTCGATTAAGTTCTAATCNGTTTGAATTAGTTATGGCCTGCGCATTGTCTAGAGCAGCTTTAGCAGCTTCGACCTCAAAGGAAGGAGAGTCTTTAAGCTCTTCTAATCGAGAGAGTTCCAACTTATTAAGATTTGTTACTGCCCTGACGTTATTTAATTTTGCTCGAGCTGCTTCAACCTCAAAGGATGGTGAATCTTTAAGGTTTTTTAATCTACTCAGTTCCAATTTATTGAGATTTGTTAATGCTATAGCGTTGTCTAACTTAGCCTGTTCTACTTTATAATCTAAAACTAGTAAAATTTGATCTTTTTCAATTATTTCTCCCTCTTTAAATTTAATATTTTTTATAATGCCACTTACTTCTGTGGTAATATCTATTGCATCAGAAGCTTTTAAATTTCCTATAACTTCCATTTTTACCACTATTTTATCTATTCTAACTGGCTTTGCGTCAACTGCCGTAGGTGGACGTTCAGCTTTTTTAGTGTTTTGATTATCGTTACTTTGGCCTAAAAGGGAGCTCCAATTTTCCCAAATATACCATGAACTTAAGCCCAAAAAAGCCACTATAAAAATTTGTATTAAACTAGATCTCAAAATTATTTTCCCCTAATTAACGGAATACTATTTAGGTAATATAAGATTTAAATATTAAGTTGGAGATAATCCTATAAAATTTAATTTATTTCAAGCAAATGTGGTATAATTAAATTATTAATTTTTAAATATTAAGGATAAAATAATAAAATGTCGGGCAAAATACTTGAAAAAGAAGAGTTAAGTAACTTAAGTTTTGAAGAATCTCTCAAACAACTAGAAAAAATAGTTGAAGAATTAGATTCTGGTACTATGGATTTAGAAAAGGCTATAGAAGCATATGAAATAGGAACTAAACTTAAAAAACATTGTGAAAAAAAACTAAAAGAAGCTCAAGAAAGAATAGAAAAAATAGAAGTGGATGAAGATGGAGAACTAAACATCAATCCTATAGATATAAAGGAATAAATTTTTTGAGAGAAAAAAATTTGTTGCTTCATTTAGGACATTTTTGTAAAAAATTTGAAGTTTATTTACAACTTTGGTCAACTAACTCTGATTTTCCTTCCAAACTAATTAATAGTATTTCATATATAAATAATTCAGGGGGTAAAAGGATAAGGCCTTTTATGGTATGTGAAACAGCAAATTTATTTGACGTAAATTTTAAAAATTCAATAGCAGCAGCTGTTTCTATAGAAATGTTACATACCTACTCTTTAATACATGATGATTTGCCTTCAATGGATGACGATGATTATAGAAGAGGCAGAAAAACTCTTCATAATAAATATGATGAAGCCATAGCTATATTAACAGGGGATAGCTTATTAACAGAGTCATTTTCCTTGTTGGCAAGAAATTATGGAAAAAAAAATCCAAAAATGTGCGCAAATCTAATTTTACATTTGGCAAAATCTTCAGGAGGAGCAGGTTTAGTTGGAGGGCAGATTTTAGATTTGTACCCGAAAAGCAAAACATTAAAAGATATGTCAAAAATGCAGTTTATGAAGACAGGAGAATTAATTTCCTGTTCTTCTGCTTTTGGGGCTATTTTAGGGAATACTTCAAAACAAGACTATAATAATATGACTTTTTTTGGAGATAAGATAGGTAGGGCTTTTCAAATTACTGATGACTTACTCGACCTTTCAGGAGATTTAAAGGTTTTAGGAAAAAAAACTAAAAAAGATAAAGAGCAGGGCAAATTAACCCTTTTAGATTTTAAGGGAGTAGATAAAGCAAAAATAATAGCCCAAGATTATATTCAAGAAGCCATAGAATCTCTTCTAAAATACGGTAAAAAAGCAAAAACATTAATAGATTTATCAAATTATATAATTACTAGAATTAGATGAAAAAAAACTACATACGCTTAGATGATTTATTGGTAAAAAAAGGTATGGCTCATTCCAAATCATTTGCGCAGTCTTTGATTATGTCTGGCAAGATAATGATAAAGGATAAAATATCTGATAAGCCGGGTCGTTCTTTTCTTTTAGATACTGAAATAGGATTGAAAAAACCTGATTTTCCTTGGGTCTCTAGGGGAGGAGTTAAATTAGATCACGCATTAAATGTTTTTAATATCAGTGTTAAAGGTCAAATAGCTCTTGATTTAGGAGTCTCTACAGGAGGTTTTACAAATGTATTACTAGAAAGAGGTATTAAAAAANTTTTTGCTGTTGATGTGGGATATGGACAATTAGATTTAGGTCTAAGAAATAATCCAAAAATCGTCTTATTAGAAAGAACTAATGCTCGCTATTTATCAAAAGCACAAATTTCAGAAAAAATAAATTTAATAGTATGTGACGTAAGTTTTATAAGTCTGAAGAAAATACTAGTAGCGCCAATGGCTTTAACATCTAATAAAGCTCAATTAGTTGCACTTATTAAGCCGCAATTTGAAGCTGGAAAAAAAGAAGTTAACAAAGGTGGNATTGTAAAAAATGCATTAATTAGACAAAAATGTTGTAGTGATNTACATGATTGGATTGAAAATTTTATGAAATGGAAGGTAATAAATTTAGTTGAAAGTCCTATAAGAGGAGCCAAAGGTAATATTGAATTTTTGATTTATGCAAAAAAAAAATAAATAATCACCTATTCATATNGATAANATACTCATTGTTTGGTCTCATATCAGTAGCTAAAGCAATTCTATTTGACATATTAAAAAAGCTTGTAACCTCAGCTATTTCTAGTATTTGTTCATCAGAAAATTTTTCTTCTCTTAATTTATTTCTATCTAAATCTTCAATTTTATCAGGAAACTCTGTTAGTTTGGATGCAAAATTTAACATGACCTTGTGTTTTTTTGAAATCCTTGCAGCTCTGAAATTCATTACTAATTCTTCTCCTAAAATTGGATCATTAGATAATTTTCTTAAAGAAGCTCCATGAGCAACAAGACAATAAAAGCACTTGTTTATATTTGAAACAACTACAGCAATCATTTCTCTTTCTAGTTTAGTAAGAAAGCCTTCGTCTAACATCAGTCTATTATAAAAATCAACAAAAGTTTTAAGTCTTCGTGCATCTGAAGCATTAGCTTTAATAACATTGGNAATTAACCCAAGCTTTTCTTCACAAACTTTAATATATTTTTTCATGTCTTCTTCTAATAGATCAAATTTGGGTTGGATATTTAAATCCCAAATATAGTCTTTATTGTCTTCTTTTTTCATTTTCTAGTCCTTAAGTGACATTTTTTNGGATANTGCTATATGCTGCATAGCGTGATCAGCTAGCACACAGGCTANCATCGCTTCGCCTATGGGTACTGCTCTAATTCCTACGCAAGGATCATGCCTTCCTTTGGTTATTATTTTTCTCTCTTTGTTATTTTTATCAATAGTTCTTATAGGTTTTAGAATTGAACTAGTAGGTTTGACCACAAATCTACAAACTATATCCTGTCCACTTGATATACCTCCAAGGATACCCCCAGCATGATTAGAGTTAAATTTAGCTCTATTATTTTTATCAAGTATAATTTCATCAGCATTTGTTTCTCCGGTAAGATCAACTACTTCAAAGCCATCGCCGATTTCTACTCCTTTTACAGCGTTAATGCTCATTAAAGCACTTGCAATATTAGAGTCTAATTTGTCATAAATAGGTTCTCCCAGACCTATAGGAACATTGCTTGCATTAATTTCAATGATTGCTCCACAAGATAGACCTTGTTTTCTTATAGTGTTAAGATGATCTTTCCACAGATCAACACATTTTTCATCGGGACAGAAAAAATCATTTTTTTCTATCACTTCCCAATTCCAATTTTTTCGATTTATCTTGTGAGGACCTATTTGGATAACTGCCCCTCTAATTTTGACTCTATTATTAATAATATGGGTTAAAATCTTTTTTNCTACTGAACCAGCAGCTACTCTCATTGCNGTTTCTCTTGCGGAGGCGCGTCCNCCACCTCTGTAATCACGTATTCCATATTTCATTTGATATGTATAATCAGCATGTGCAGGCCTATAAATGTCTTTATTNGCTTCGTAATCTTTTGATCGTTGGTCNTCATTGATAATATTCATTGCGATAGGCGCTCCAGTAGTTTTTCCTTCAAAAANNCCAGAGGTTATTTTGATTATATCTTTCTCTTTTCGTTGAGAAACAAATTTTGAGGAACCTGGGCGTCTTTTATTAAGGTCGATTTGGATTTCTTTTTCACTTATGCTTATNCCAGAGGGGATCCCATCTAGTACGCAGCCAATCTGTAACCCATGGCTCTCTCCATAAGTAGTAAATTTAAATATTTTTCCAAAAGAATTACTTGCCATCTTAAACTACCGAAATATCTGGTGCATCAGGGGATTTCATTCCNACAAGATGATATCCACAATCAACGTGTAAAACCTCTCCAGAAGTTCCTGATCCTAGATCGGATAACAAAAAAACAGCAGCTTTGCCAACATCATCAAGAGTTATATTACGTTTTAAAGGAGAGTTATATTCATTCCATTTCAAAATATATCTAAAATCTCCAATTCCAGCTGCTGCTAATGTTTTTATGGGACCGGCAGAAATTGCGTTAACTCTAATATTCTGATTACCTAAGTCTGCAGCTAGGTATCTTACACTTGATTCTAGGGCCGCTTTAGCTATTCCCATAACATTATAGTGAGGAATAACTTTTTCTGCTCCTAAATATGTGAGCGTGATTATGCTTCCACCAGGTTTCATAATTTTAGAGGCCGATCTAGCAACAGATGTAAAAGAGTAGCAAGAAATATCCATGGTCTTTAAAAAATTTTCTCTAGTAGTTTCAATATATTTTCCTTTAAGTTGATCCTTATCAGAAAAAGCAATTGCGTGTACAAGAAAATCTATTTTACCAAAATCTTTGCTTATTTTATCAAAAGTATCAATGACAGATTTTTCACTAGAAACATCACATTCAAATATTGCTGGGGAATTAATTTTTTGAGCAAGTGGGTTGACTCTTTTTTTTAGCATCTCTCCTTGGTATGTAAGAATAATACTTGCGTCNTGCATAAATAATTGTTCTGCTATACCCCAGGCTAATGATTTATCATTAGCNAAGCCCATTATGACTCCGACTTTATCTTTCATTATTTTACTAATGGTATTATCTTTTTTTTTAGTCATTTTACTCTCATTTACTTAGGCTTAATAATTCCAAAGATATACTTTAAATTAAAATAAAGATAAATTTTTATTTGATCTAATATTCATTATATAATTGAAATTATAAAGTTTCCTAGTTTTATATTATAAAATTATTTATTTAAAAGTAAGCTATTTTATGAAATAAAACTATTATAGATGAAGGAGTTATATGAAAGCAAAAGAATTAAAAGCACTTGATCCTTTAGAACTTTTTAGAAAATGGTATTTAGAAGCAGAAAAATTGGAACCTAATAATCCTAATGCTTGTTGTTTAGCTACCACAGATATAAGAGGATTTCCGTCTGCAAGAATGATTTTGGTCAAAAAATTTGATGAAAGAGGGTTTGTTTTTTACACAAATCTCAATAGTAAGAAGGCAGAAAACTTTAGTAGCAATTCAAAAGTTGCACTCTGTTTCTATTGGAAGTCTTTGAGTAAACAAGTCAGAGTAGAAGGCTCTATTATGGATCTACCCTCTAAAGAAGCAGACGATTATTTTGCCTCAAGAGATAGGGATAGTCAAATAGGTGCATGGATTAGTAAACAATCAAAACCTTTATCAGGTGGGATTTCAGAATTAGATAAAAAATATAAATTAGAGAAAGCAAAATTAGGAACTAGGAAAATAGTTAGGCCTTCATTTTGGTCAGGGAAAATAGTTANACCANAAAAAATAGAATTTTGGAGTTCAAGAGATTATAGNCTTCATGAAAGAATTTTATATACGACCTTTAATAAGGNGTGGAAAAAAGAATACTTATATCCTTAGGTATTGCTAATCTTGTGGGTATAAAACGGCTATAGTTTCAGCTACACATGCTGGTCGTTCTTTATTTTGGATTTCTATAGTTAATTCATTTTTAACACGGTATCCATTGCCTTTAAATTCCTGTACTTCTAGTAATTTGTAGCTACCTCTAACCTTGGAACCAGCTTTTACAGCAGATAAAAAACGAACCCTGTCAAGGCCATAATTAANGCTATGAGCTATGTTTTTAACTTTATATGTATTATATCCCATCCAAGGAGCAAGAGATAAAGTCAAGAATCCATGAGCTATTGTAGAACCGAAAGGACCTTCTTTAGCTTTATCTTCATCTATATGAATCCACTGAAAATCCTCAGTGGCTTTGGCAAATTCATTTATTCTTTTTTGNGTGACATCTATCCAAGGACTTGTTCCTGTAGTTTTCCCAATATAATTTTTTAACTCATCTATCGAATTTAAACTTAACATGTAATCTCCTGAAAAATCTTTATCGCTAATTATTTATAATATATTATAATATCTTTTATTCTATTNTTTTTTTAAGATCTTAAGAAAAAATATAGGTATTATGTCAAAAACGATTAAAAAAAAGAAATTAACAAAAGAACAATACTCTGTTGCTATTCAANGTTCNACTGAGATGCCCTTTTCTGGTNTTTACAATTTTGAAAAACGNTCAGGTGTATATCTTTGTATTTGTTGTNATGAGAAATTATTTAAATCAGATAATAAGTATGATAGCGGGACAGGTTGGCCNGCTTTTTATTCTCCANTTAAAAAAAACTCTGTTGTAGAGTACTTGGATAAAAGTCATGGAATGATCAGGAAAGAAGTAAGATGTGGCTCATGTGATGCACATTTAGGCCATGTTTTTGATGATGGACCTGAACCCACAGGCTTAAGATATTGTATTAATTCAGTTGTTTTAAATTTTATTCCTGAGTAATTTCTTTTAACNTTAAAATTTTTTTTGAAGGNANAAAGCGAGGTCCTAATTTTTCAGAGTATTGATTNCTAGTTTTAATAAAGTTTTTAACACCGTAATTTTTTANCCAGCTATAAGGTCCTCCAGTCCAGGCAGGAAATCCGCAATCTTTTATAGAAAAATAATCTTGNTCTTCTACTTTAATGTTCTTAATATAGTCATCTGCTTTATTGGAAAATTCATTAATAAGAATAAATAATAGTCTTTTTTCTATTTCGCTGACTACNGGTTGCTNTTTGGAAGTTTGGANTAATTCTTCTAAACCTTCCCATAATTTAGTTCTTTCNTCNGNANCATAATCATAAAAACCAGCTTTATTTGATCTTCCTTTTCTATNTTTCTTTTCCATTAAACCTATCAGTGCAGTTACATTGGNGTCAGACGAGTCCANTTGACTAATAACAGACTTAATTTCTAAGTTATCAGCTTCTGCTAATGGTCCATTAGAAAAACCTAATCTTTTTCCTGCATTTTCTATTAAGGCAGGTGATATTCCTTCTAATAAAAGCCTAATTCCTTCAGCAGCATAATTTTTATTTAAAATTATTTTAAAGTCTTTAAGTTTAGAATTTTCAATATTATTTTTAGGTTTATTCAATAATAATGTATTAATCATAGTTCTAGTTTCTTGATGATTTAGCAGCCATACAAAATTTCTAGATTCAATTTTNAGACCAGAGTCAATGTTAGTATTCAAGCCTTCAAATATACAACTCAAAAAAGTCTTAACCCCTGGATAATGATTTTTTGCTATGGAATGNGTTTTCGCTATTGTTCCAAGAAANAATCCAANATTTTTTTNTNCAAATGGCTTTAGNTNGGAATTTTCTAATTTTTTATTATCCCACGGTTGAGTAGGGCTTAAATCAGATAAAATAATTNTTTTTGCCCTTTCAATAAGTTTTTTTTCTTCAACAATTTCGTTAATTATTTTTAAATCTAACGCATTAGAGGCAGTCAATAATTTTTTATTTAATATAAGGTCAATAGTTTGGCTTATACCTATTAATCTTGGAAGTCTCTGTGAACCTCCCATTCCCATACATAAACCAAAATTTAAATCTTTTATTGCNAATGTTGTTTCAGGATTATCGCTAGCTATTCTATAATGGCTAGATAGTGCAATCTCCAGCCCTCCTGAGTATGTTTTTCCCTGGTGTATCGAAACTACTTTTTTTCCTATGGACTCAAGCAATCTAAGGCTATGGTTTTGNTTTAAAATTAAATTAAATAAGCTTTCAGTATNTTGTATTTTNAATAATTGTTCTAAATTATATCCANAATGAAAATCTTTTTTAAGGGAATTAAGTATAACTCCCTTTATATTATCATCTTTTTTTATTAAGTTAATTATTTCATNCAGTTCATNGACTGCAACTTTATTTACAGTATTAATATTTGTATCTTGGCTNTTGAAAGAGAGTATACAAATCTCTTTATCTACTATTTCTAGCTTAAAATTATTAAATTCCATTTAAAATTATACGAGTTCTATTATGGTGGCTGTGCCCATTCCTGCTCCTACACATAGAGTAACAAGNCCTGTGGATAAGTTCTTTCTTTCTAATTCATCTAAAATGGTTCCCATAATCATTGCTCCAGTGGCNCCGAGAGGATGACCCATAGCNATAGCGCCTCCATTGACGTTTACTTTTGAGTGGTCAATATTTAGAGCTTCCATGAATCTCAAAACTACAGCAGCAAAAGCCTCATTCATTTCAAACAGATCAATATCTTGAANATTCATTTTTGCACGTTTAAGAGCTTTTTCAGCAGAATCTGCTGGACCTGTTAACATAATAGTAGGCTCAGAGCCTATGGAGGCAAAAGATTTAATTTTTGCTCTAGGTTTAAGCCCATATTTTTTTCCTATATCTTCGTTACCTAATAAAACAGCGGCAGCACCATCAACAATACCTGATGAATTACCAGCGTGATGAACATGTTTTATTCTTTCCACTTCTGGGTATTTTAAAATAGCTACTTCATTAAAACCTTGATGAGCTCCTATTTTTGAAAATGATGGCTCTAAAGAAGCAAGTGATTGCATGGTGGTGTCTGGTCTTATGTGTTCATCATAATTTAGAATTTCAATTTCATTTTGGTCTTCTACTGGAACAATAGATTTTTTAAATTTATTTTCTTTCCAGGNTTTGTCAGCTCGTTTTTGAGATTCTACGGCATATGAATCCACATCAGTTCTTGAATANTTATATTTAGTTGCAAGTAGGTCAGCAGATATNCCTTGTGGCACAAAATATGTGTTATAAGCGACAGCAGGGTCTACCATCCAAGCACCCCCAGAACTTCCCATAGGAACTCTTGACATGGATTCTACTCCTCCGCCAACAGTCATATCAGACTGTCCACTCATTATTTGTCCAGCTGCAATATTTATTGCTTCTAATCCTGAAGCACAAAATCTATCAACTTGAACACCTCCTACTGATTGATGCCAATTAGCTTCTAATACTGCTGTTCTTGCTATGTCTGCACCTTGTTCTCCTACTGGATGGACACATCCAAGCACAACATCATCTACATCTTCTGTGTTAATATTATTTCTTTTTTCTAAAGCTTTTAATGTTTGTGATGCAAGTTTTATNGGAGCTACTTCATTTAGGCTTCCNTCTTTTTTGCCTTTACCTCTTGGTGTTCTCAGTGCATCGTAAATATATGCTTCATTCATCATTTTAATTCCTATTTTATTATAAAGTACGGCTAATTATTTCTTTCATAATTTCATTTGTCCCGCCATAGATTCTCTGAACTCTAGCGTCTTCATATGCTTTTGCTATGGGGTATTCTCTCATGTAACCATAGCCACCATGTAGTTGTACACATTCATCAATTACTTTGCATTGTAAATCAGTAGTCCATAATTTTGCCATAGCACCTTGAACAGCGTCNAGATCTCCTCTTAAATGTTTATTAATACACTCGTCTATATAAATTCTAGCAACGGATAATTGAGTTTTTAATTCTGCCAATTTAAATTTTGTATTTTGAAAATCTATTATCTTTTTTCCAAAAGCATTTCTTTCCTTCACATATTGAATAGTCCAATCTAAAGCTGCTTCTGCTGCAGATACGGCAGCAACAGCGATGCTCAATCTTTCTTGTGGTAACTCATCCATTAAATGATAAAAACCTTTATTCTTATTCCCCAATAAATTTTCTTCGGGAACTCTCACATTGTCAAAGAATAACTCAGAGGTGTCTTGAGCTTTAAGGCCAATTTTATCTAAATTACGTCCTCTTTTAAAACCTTCTCTATCACCCTCACAAACAATAAGAGATATTCCTTTTGCACCATGCTGAGATTCAGTTTTAGCTACCACAATAATCAAATCTGCAGATTGTCCGTTAGTTATAAAAGTTTTTTGACCATTTAATATTATTTCGCGATCTTGATATTTTGCAGTTGTTTTTACTGATTGCAGGTCACTTCCCGCTCCAGGTTCTGTCATTGCTACGGCACTAATTAATCTTCCTTCACACATTCCAGGTAACCAAGTATTTTTTTGTG
>PAWH01000005.1 GCA_002714055.1 Candidatus Pelagibacterales bacterium
GAAAATACATTATCAGCAATATTAATAATACCTATATCAATAGTAAATTAGACGAGTCTTAAAACATGTGATATTCTGAAGTGAAGATGGAAAAAAAATTCTTAAGAAAATTCTAAACATCAAAACAATACAAGGGGGATAAATGAAAGTTAAAACATTAATAAAAGAACTGAAAAACGTTAATCCAAATGCAAATATATGGATAGATTTACCATATCTAAAAAAGAAATACTCTCGATATGATATTTGTATCTCTGACTTTAAAGTGAAAGAGGTTTTCGACAAAGTTGATAAGAATACTTATATAGAGCTTACATCTAATCAAACTCTCTACGATTATTTTAGGGATATTTACGTACCAATAAGAAATTTAAAAAGATAACTTTGCAACCAAAACACGAAAGTAAGGTGCTTTTTGCTACCATTGTGCTACCAATCGACTATTAAGGATTCAGGAATTCGCGGAAAGTAAGGCTATGATTGGTGGGTGCGAGAAGAGTTGAACTTCCGACCCCTACGATGTCAACGTAGTGCTCTACCACTGAGCTACGCACCCGAAAAAAAACTTTGAAAACGCCTTTTTAACTATAACATTTATTATATATTGTAGTATTTTTGAGTTAGAATTCAAAACTTCTATCATGGTAGAAAAATTAAAAAAAATTAAACACATATTAATTATAAATAATTTCAATATTAAATTAATGAATGATTTCTATATTTTATTTCTAAAAATATGGGTATCTTTATCATGTTTTTTTTTTTACTAAAAAAAAAATTAAAACTCTTAATTTAGATAATAAAAATAAAATAAAAATACTTTTAGATCCAATGAATGGTTTTGTTGATAAATTTATTTATACCAAAAAAATATGGGATGAAGTAAATACAAAAATAATTATTAAAAATCTTAAAAAAAGTCATTGTTTTATTGATGTTGGAAGTAATACAGGATATTTTTCATTATTAGCATCGCCTATTGTTGGAAAAAAAGGAAAAATAATTGCTATAGAGCCAATAAAAAAATTATATCAACAAATTAAATTCAACAAAAAAATTAATTTCTTTGAAAATATTAAAATATATAATTTTGGCTGTTCAAATAAATATCAAAAAAAAAAAATATACATAAGGGACGATGAAATTGCAAGGAGCTCTTTGTATAAAAATTATGTTTCACATTATAGTTTTTATAAAAAAGAATTTTTTAATAAACTATTTAATTTTAAAAAAATTAATATTAGAGCTGAAAAAATTAAATTGCTTAAATTAGATGATTTTATAAAACATAAAGTTGATTTTATAAAAATAGATATAGAGGGACACGAATATCAAGCGTTACAAGGGATGAGAAAAATATTAAAAAAATATATGCCTAAATTAATCATAGAAACTAACTCTTTTGCATTAAAAAAAAATTTATTAAACAAAATTTTTAATTTTTTATCTCAGCTTAATTATGAAATTTTTTGCAACAACAATTTAGAAAAAAAAATAGATTTCAATGAATTTAATAAAATAACAAAAAACGAAATTATTGATATATTTTGCGTGAATAAAGATAAAAAAATATAGATTTAATAGCTATCATATTGTTTAAAATGACAAAAACACTATATTAAAAATAATACAATTTATTTAATCTTTTTTATTTATTCTTAATGATTTCAACTACTTTACCAACATTAACATCAACTGGTATTTCACAGTACCTTGTTGCAATAGGAAAATACCCGATTTTAAGTGAAAAAGAAGAATATATGCTTGCAAAAAGATGGCAAACTAAGAGTGATGCCAAAGCAGCTAGAAAGCTTGTTACTAGTCATCTTCGTTTAGTTGCAAAAATAGCATTTGGGTTTAGAGGATATAAATTGCCAGTAGAAGATTTAATATCAGAAGGAAATGTAGGGTTAATGAAAGCTGTAAAAAAATTTGATCCTGAAAAAGGTTTTAGATTATCTACTTATGCAATATGGTGGATAAGAGCAAGTATAAATGAATTTATTCTTAATTCATGGTCTTTAGTAAAATTAGGAACTACAGCAGCTCAAAAAAAACTTTTTTATAATCTCCAAAAACTAAAAAATCAAATGAATCAAATTGAGAAAGGTGAGTTGCCGGTTGAGATAGTAAAAAAAATATCTAAAAAATTAGATGTAAAGGAAAAAGATATTGTTGAAATGAATAGAAGGTTAAGTGGTCCAGAAAAATCGCTAAATGCGCCAATTTCTGTTGATGATGATACCGAGGCAATAAATTTACTAAAAAGTAATGAAGATAATCAGGAAAAGAAACTATATCAAAATGATGAAAAAAATAAAAGAAAAGAATTATTAATTAAAGCGCTAGAAAATCTAAGTACTAGAGAAAAAGATATTTTTATAAAAAGATGTTTAAATGATCCTCCTTCTACACTTGAAAAATTGAGTAAAATTTACAATATTTCTCGTGAAAGAATTAGACAAATTGAAGTAAGATCTTTTGAAAAAGTAAAAAAAACAGTACTTGAAATTGCAATTACTGAAAGAAAAGAAAGTTTATATCATAATAAAAAAAAAAATTAATCTTGCCACTTGAAATATAATTTTTTTATCATTATATTTGTCCGTAAATAAGGTGATCTATTATTTTTAATAAATTATATGAAATTTAAACCATTACACGATAGAATTTTAGTAAAAAGATTAGAAGATGAAGAAAAATCAAAAGGTGGTATAATAATCCCTGATACAGCTAAAGAAAAACCTTCGGAAGGTGAAATTGTCGCTGTAGGTCCTGGTGCTCTTAACAATGAAGGTAAACGTAATCCAATTGATGTTAAAGTAGGAGACAAAGTACTTTTCAGTAAATATTCTGGGGATGAAGTAAAAATTGACGAACAAGATTTAATAATTATTAAAGAAGAAGATGTTATTGGTATTTTAAATTAATTTTATTTTAAGGAGTATATATATATGGCTGACGGTAAAGATGTAAAATTTTCAACAGATGCAAGATCGAGGCTTTTAAAAGGTGTTAATCTTTTAACCGATGCAGTTAAAGTAACACTTGGACCAAAAGGAAGAAATGTAGTATTAGATAAATCTTTTGGAGCACCAAGAATAACCAAAGATGGGGTTTCAGTTGCAAAAGAAATAGATTTAAAAGATAAATTTGAGAATATGGGAGCACAAATGGTTAAAGAAGTTGCTTCAAAAACTAGTGATAGTGCTGGAGATGGTACGACAACAGCTACTATTTTAGCGCAAGCTATAATTGAAGAAGGTTTAAAAGCTGTAGCAGCTGGAATGAATCCGATGGATCTAAAAAGAGGTATAGATGCAGGAACTAAAGCAATTGTTGAAGAATTAAAAAAAAAATCAAAAAAAATTAGTACNAATGANGAAGTNAAACAAGTTGGNACTATTTCAGCTAANGGTGATATAGANGTTGGAGAACATCTNGCNCAAGCAATGGAAAAAGTTGGNAATGAAGGAGTAATTACNGTTGAAGAAGGTAANGGNNTNGACACAGAATTAAATGTTGTTGAAGGAATGCANTTCGATAGAGGTTATNTNTCACCNTATTTTATAACAAATGCAGAAAAAATGACTTGTGAANTAGAAGACGCTTATNTTCTTTTACATGAACAAAAATTNTCAAATCTNCAANCAATNNTNCCTTTNCTTGANAGTGTTGCGCAATCAGGNAAACCTNTNTTNATCATTGCNGANGAAGTNGANGGTGANGCNCTNGCNACTTTAATTGTTAATAAATTAAGAGGTGGATTAAAAATTGCNGCNGTNAAAGCACCTGGNTTNGGNGATAGAAGAAANGCNATGTTAGAAGATATAGCTTTACTAACAAATGGCCAAGTAATAAGTGAAGAATTAGGTATTAAACTTGAAAATGTAAAATTAGATTCTCTTGGTACAGCAAAAAAAATTAATATAGATAAAGAAAACACGACAATTGTTGGAGGTTCTGGAAAAAAAACAGAAATAGATTCAAGGTGTAATCAAATAAAAAGTGAAATTGAGCAAAGTGATTCAGATTATGATAAAGAAAAACTGCAAGAAAGACTTGCNAAACTTTCTGGNGGCGTTGCTGTTTTACATGTTGGAGGAGGATCTGAAGTTGAAGTAAAAGAAAAAAAAGATAGAGTGGACGATGCAATGAATGCAACAAGAGCCGCTGTAGAAGAAGGAGTTGTTCCTGGTGGAGGTGTTGCTTTATTATATACTAGGAAAATTTTAGATAGTATTAAATTAGACAATCCAGACCAGCAAGTTGGTATTAATATTGTTAAAAAAGCTCTAGAAAAACCTACTAGACAAATTGCAAAAAATGCTGGTGTTGATGGTTCAGTTATTATTGGTAAATTACTTGAACAAGATAATGAAGACTATGGTTATAATGCTCAAACGGGTAAATTTACTGACCTGGTTAAAGATGGTATAATTGATCCAACTAAAGTTGTTCGTTCTGCAATTCAAGATTCAGCTTCTGTTGCTGGATTATTAATTACTGCAGAAGCAGTAGTAGCTGACTTACCAGAAGAAAAAAAGGATATGCCTCCAATGCCTGATATGGGCGGTGGTATGGGTGGNATGGGTGGCATGCCTAGCATGGATATGTAAATAATTATTTATTTCCTAACTACCTTTATAAATTTTTTTAATTTATCTTCTCTAAAATCTTTAATCTTTTTAATCCAAGTATTATCCCCTTTTTTTTTAAAACCTTGTGATTTATAAAAATCTTTAACAATAAAATTTTTATCACCTTTTATATATTCCCCTATTATTAATTTATTTTTATTTTCTTTTTTTAACTCTTTGACTAATTCATACAAAAAAATATTTTCTATGTTTCTTCCTATAACTCTACAACTTAATAAAAAATTTTCTATTACCCACCCATTCATATTATTTTTTTGTACTGCTATAATAACTCCTACTAAACCATTATCTCCAAATTTATCTTTAACTCTTGCCCACAGTGCTATGGTTCCATTTTTAATAAAATTATTTAACTCTCCCTCACTTTTTCTTTTAACAGTTAAATTAAATTGATTAGTTTTATTTATTAACTGAGAACATCTTTTTATAAAATCCTTATTAATAAAACCTATTTGAATAACTACTTTCAAAGACTTAATATAATTATCAATACTAGAACTTTTCTTTAGAATTCTTTTTCTCTTTCTGTCCTCAGCATACATCTGAGGTCTTTTCATATCATCATCAGTTATAAAAATATGATCAAAATACTCAGAATTTTGAATATTTTCTTCATAAAGCAATGGGTCTTTTGCAACTTCTATAACATTAACATCAGGTAAAACTGTTTTTACCAACTCTCTTTCAACTGGATTATCATCAAAAAAAACTATTGAATCTAAACCAATATTCAGATTCTTAGCAATTTTTTTTATATTTGATGCCTTATCATTCCAATTAATTTCAATAGCTGAAAAATGATTTTTTTTTAATAGACAATCTTGATGATTTTTAAAAACATTTAAAACATCTGATTCATTATTTTTACTTGCAATAGCGAGTAATACGCCTTTTTTCCTTAAACTTAAAATATATCTTTGAAATGATTTATAAATATTACCAGGAAAATCTTCTCCTAATTTTATTCCATCAATATTATCCTCGCCAACAACTCCGCCCCAGATTGTGTTATCCGCATCTAAAACCAAGCATTTTTTTGGAACTTTTATGGTTGCACTTATAAATCTTGACAAAGATTCTGATACTTCAATCTGCCCATCTATAGAAAACGGCATTTTACTTAAAAAAAGAAGTTTTTTATCAAAAAAAATATCTAATCCCACATCTTTAACAACTTTATTTAAATCAAAAATAAATAAAGAATTAAATTTTTTTGTTAATGTAGCAAGATATAAGTTAACTTCTTGTAAAAGATAATTTAAATTAATTTTAGAAGAAGCAGAATTAAGACCTTGAATATCATTTTCAACAAAACTAAAATTAAATAGTATTATTCTTGAATAAGAATTATTTTTTCTTATTTGACTAATAATTTTAAATATTCTTTTTTTTGTTTCATTAATTCTATTATTAATTTTAGAAACACTATAAATTTCATTAAAAATATTGGGAAAAAAATTCTCAATTTTTAACGCAATAACAATTGCATCGGTTTTTTTATATATTTGACTATTTAAATTATGTATTGTTTGTTCAATTTGATCATAGGGTTCAAAAAAAATATTAGATTTAAAATTTCTTTTTGCTAACTCAACCTTTATGAAAGGATCTAATAATTCTAAAGTAAAATTTGATAAGAAAACTATTTTAATAGTATCAAAACCTTTAGTTAAAAAATTAATTTTTCTAGATAACTCGTAATACTTTGATGGNTCTTTTTTTAAATTATAAAAATAATTTTTTTTTAAATTCTTACTTTTCATACATAATTCATAGAAAATTTTAATTTAAATTTTATTTAAATTTATAAATTGCTGTAATTTATCAGCAACAAATTTTCTCCCTTTATAGTCTATGTGTTCACTAGAAATATTATAATCTCTATCATAAAAAGTTTTAATATTTTTTATTTGAAAAGTAAGATCCAAGAATGGGATATCATTTAAATAAAAACTATTTTTAATATTTAATAAATTAAGAATTATTCTATCTTCAAAACTTTTATTATTTAAAGAATATTTATTATCATTTCTAAATTCATTCATTGCTTCGCTTATATTTATAGGTGTAGAATAAACAATTAGTTTAATGCCCATTTTATTTAATTTTTTTTTTAATTTTAATATTGACAGTAATACAGGATGATTTAATTCTATTTTACCCATATATGTCTTAAAATATTCATTAATTTTTAAAACATTATTATCAGTTTTAATTTTTTTTTTTATTTTTACATTATCAATTACAGTATTTTTACTTTCCCAATTTATAATTTTTTTTTCTAATAATTGAGCATCAAATATTAGTTTATTTAATTCAATTAAATCTTGAATTTTATATGGGTTATAAAAAATTTTAGAAAAATAACGATCCTTACTATCTAAAAACTCAGCAGCTGTATAAGAGGTTTCAGCAAAAGCTCTTAAGTTAAGAGTTAAAATTACATATTTAACATTAGAAAAGTCAATAAATGGACTATTATCAAAAAAATAATTAAATGTTTCTGCATTACCCCCTCCTAAATCAACACTAAGAGTTTTTTTATTTGTAAAATATTCTAAATATCCAGATATCCCTTTAGTTGTTTGATCAACTCTTCCCAAATTTGTTGAATCACTTAAAAAAACTATTTCATGATCTTTTAATCTAGATAAATTACAAAAAGCCCTTCTATCTGGTTTATATATTTCATGAATTGGATAAAATATATACTTTAATACTTTTGATCTTTCGCAGTTAATTATTACAAATAAAGAAAAAATATAATAAAAAAAAGGAGTTAATATTAATAAAATACCAAAAGTTAAAATAAAGGATTTTTTTTTTAAATTAATATGCATATTAAGATTTAATTAATAATTTACATCTTTTAATATAATGTACAAAAAAAAATTTAATAATAATGATCAATTAAAATTCTCAAAATTAACTGGAGATTTAAACCCTATACATTTGTATAAGTCTTATGCTGCAAATACGCTATTTCAGAATGTAGTAGTTCATGGTCTACATTCAGTTGTTTGGGCTTTAGANAAAACAATTTTATCAAATATTAAAGATATAAATAGAGTAAAAATAAATTTTTTAAAACCTGTTTTTTTAAATGAAGAAGTTTTTTTAAATGTAACAAAAAAAAAATAAAAAAGAAATACAAATAATTGTTAAATCAAAGATAGAAAAAAAAATTATAATTAAAACCTTTATATCAAATAAAGAAATTTTCTTTAAAAAAAATATACATAATATAAATTACAATCAAAAAACAATTCCAAAAAAGAAAAAAATAAAAAAAATTAAAGGTTTTCTATACTTNCAAAACAATGTATCTCTTATAAAAAAAAATTTTCCTAAAATTAATAATAAGATTGCAATTGAAAAGATTGTAAGACTTATATCTCTAAGTAGGTTAGTTGGTGTTCAATTAAACAATAATCCAAGTATTCTGACCTATATAGATCTTTCATTTGAAAATTCTATTTTAAAAAACAAAATTCAATTTAAGGTAAAGAAATTTATAAAAAGGTTTTCTTTTTGTGAACTAAATATCCTAGGTAATGGTGTTAAAGCCCAAATAGAATCTTTCAAAATCCCAGAAATAAGAAAAATAACTTTTCAAAAAATTAAAAAAAAAATTCCAAGAATGCTATTTTTAAATAAAAATGTATTAATTATTGGAGGGTCTAATGGTCTAGGGGAAATTGCAGTTAATTCTCTATGTGCTTTAGGTGCTAACGTAACTTTTACATATAATAATAATTATTTTAACTCAAATAAGATGGTCTTAGATTTAAAAAAAAATAATATCAAATGTAATTATTTTAAACTCGATGTAACTAAAATCGGAAAAAAAGATATAACTTTTTTAAAATCAAAAAAATTTGAAAATATTTACTATTTTGCAACACCAAAAATAACTTCTACAAACAATTTTAATAATAATCTATATAAAAGATATTTAAATTATTATGTAACATCGTTTAAAAAAATATTAAAAAATATTAATTGTTTAACGGAAAAAAAAACTAAAATATTTTTTCCATCAACTATATATATTAATGAGAAAAATGAAAACTTCCCTGAATATGTAAAAGCAAAAAAAAAAGCTGAAAATTTATGTGATAGCATTAACAAAAAAAATAATTTAAAATATCATATTTTGTATGAAAGATTACCAAGAATTTACACAAGGCAATCTTCATCGTTTTATGAACTGAGTTACTTTGATGGATTTAAAATTATTTTAAAAATAATAAAGAAATTAAACAAATTAAGATAAATTAATGAATAAAAACATATATTTAAGACTTTCAAAAATATTTGATGATATTTTTGATATTAAAAAAATTAAATTAAAAAAAACTACAAACGCAAAAGATATAAGTAATTGGGACAGTATAAATAATTTAAAACTAATTATTATTTTAGAAAAAGAATTTAAAATAAAATTTGATCCGAATGAAATAGTTGAAATAAAAAATGTAGGAGAATTAATTAAATCTATTGAAAACAAAGTTAAATCTTAGCTCATGCTTTTTAATTCTTACTTATTTATTTTAATTTTCCTGCCTTTAACTCTTTTAAGTTATTATTTTATAGTTCCATTATTAAATTTAAAAAATATACCAAAACACCAATGTCGCCTCTTTGTTTTACTTATTGCATCTTTAATCTTTTATGGGTATTGGAATCCCAAATATCTTTTTTTAATAGGTGGTTCAATATTATTTAATTTTTTCCTTGGTTTAAAACTTCATTCACTAACTCAATCAGTTTCGAAAAAATTCTTACTTTTTTTAGGTGTTTCTTTTAATTTAGCTCTACTTGCCTATTTCAAATATGCTAATTTTTTTGTAGAAAATCTAGAAATTTTTTTGAACTCAACAATAGAGTGGGAAGAAATCGTTTTACCTATTGCTATATCTTTTTTTACTTTTCAACAAATTGCTTACATAGTTGATGTTTATAATAATAAAACAAACGAATATAAACTACTAAACTATTCTGTGTTTGTTGGCTTTTTTCCGCAACTTATTGCAGGTCCGATCGTTTATCATAATGAAGTAAAATCACAATATGCTAACTTAGATGTATCAAAAAACAAATATAACAATATTAGTGTAGGAATTTGTATTTTTGCTTTAGGACTTTTTAAAAAAGTTGTTATTGCAGATAATTTATCGACCTTTTCTGATCCAATTTTTTTAGCAAATGCTGAGGGGGGTAGTTTAGTTTTTATTGAAGCGTGGATTGGTATTTTATCTTATACATTCCAACTGTATTTTGATTTTAGTGGATACAGTGATATGGCAGTAGGATTAGCAAGATTATTTTCTATTCGTTTACCATTTAATTTCAATTCTCCATTTAAGGCAATAAATATTATAGATTTTTGGAAAAGATGGCACATTACATTATCCAGATTTATAAACGATTATTTATTTACTAATATTGCAATGTTATTTTTAAGATTTTCTGTAATGAAAAAATTAAATAATTTTAATTTTATATTATCTATATTGTTGCCAATACTTATTACTTTTTCTCTGTCTGGCCTGTGGCATGGAGCTTCTTGGAATTTTCTATTATGGGGAACTTTACATGGATTATATATAGTAATTTGCTATTCGTGGGGAATTATATGCGAAAAATTAAATTTAAATATGTTAAAAAACAACATTTATAAATTGTTTTCTTTAATTTTAACATTTACATCTGTCACTTTAGCTTTCGTTCCATTTAGAACAAAAAATATTGAAGCAGCTTTATCATTTTATAATTCATTAATTCCTACAAAAAATATATTTTTACCAAATGAATTAATTGGTTATTGGCAGAATTATTCTGAAACTTTCTTAAATTATATACCTTATTTTGAATTTAATTTTGAAGGAAATTACGCTCTAAAAGTTATTCAAATTCAAGACTGTCTAATTTTTACAATTATATCTTTTTTTATTGTATGGACATTTCAAAATAGTAGTAATTTTGTTAAAATTGAAAAAAACAAACTAATATTCCAACAATTTCAAAAATATAAAATTAATGGTTTTGGTGTTTACTATATTTATTTCTTACTTTTCTATTGTCTTTTATCATTAACAAATATAAAACCTATACCTTACTTATATTTTCAATTTTAAATTAATAGTTTTTAATATATAAAATTTTTATTTTTTTATTATTTAAAGATTTTAATTTGTTTTTCTACTTTTTTTATGTCTGAAGGATAATCAACAGAAATATTATTATCGCTTAGTTTTACGCATATAACTTTTTGATTATTTTCAATTGATCTTAATAATTCTATATTTTCTTTTTTTTCCAATTTTTTTGATTTAAAATTAGCAAATTTTTTTAAACCTTCTTTTGTAAAAGCGAATATACCAATATGCTTTAGTTTTTTTTTAATTCTTTTTTTAGAAAAATCTTCTAATCTTGTTAAAAATTTTAATTCCCCTTGTTTTGATTTATTAAGAAAAACAATTGATTTATTCTTGTTTTGCCCAGTTTTAATCAAAGAATACCCAGTTGAAATTTCAAATTTATTTTTAATATTTTTTTTTAAAATCAGTATTACTTTATCAATATTCTTTGGATTTATAAGAGGCTCATCGCCTTGCAAATTAACATATATATCTGAATTGATTTTCTTTGTCACTTCATAAACTCTATCTGTTCCTGTTAAATGCTTAGTTGAAGTCATAGTAACTCTAATATTATTATCTTCACAAAATTTCTTTATTCTTTTGTCATCTGTAGCAACAAGACATAAATCAGCCTCTTTTGATAATTTGGCTCTATCCCAAACATGATGAATTAATTCTTTTTTTTTAATTTTTGCAAGAGGTTTGCCAGGGAATCTTTTTGAGGCCCATCTTGCTGGTATAATGATTGTAGATTTCATTTAATAATTACTTTTCTTTATTTTAAAACTTTAATCCATTCTTCCTGGAAGTGTTTTTTATTACCTTTTTTAAGAATAGTCTTTTGTGCGTTACTACCTAAACTAATTCTTATTTTCTTATTATTAATTAATAAATTTAAATTTTTTGTTAAATCATTTTCATTATTATTATTAATTAATAAACCATTCTGTTTATGCTTAATAAAATATTGTATGCCTGTTATCCTAGTACCTATTATAGCTAATTTGTAATACATACTTTCAATTAATGTATTTGGCATCCCTTCATATCTCGAACAAATTATATAAATACTGGATTTTTTATACCATTCATTAATTTTTTTTGATATGCCTTTAAATATTACGTGCTGATTAATTCCTAATTTTTTTATTTCATTTTTTAAGAAATTTAATTCTTCTCCATAACCAAAAATTACAAGTTTCCATCCTTTTTTTACAGCACAACTTTTATAAAAACTTTTAATTAATAAATTTACATTCTTTTGATGTGTTAATCTTCCAACAAATAATATTGTTTTAGTTCTATTTTTTAAAGAAACTTTTCCTTTTAACATGCAAGGATTAGGAATAAAAAGAATTTTTTTAGAAGGAACAAATTTTTCAAGAACCTTGCCTGAGCTAGGATGATTAAATAAAACTTTATTTGAGAAACGATAAAGCAAGAATCTAAGAATTTTCCAAATATAGGGTATTTTCTTTTTATTTAAATCATTTCTTTCATTAATTATTAATTTTTTATTTAAATTAAATGACGCAATAATTGAAAGAATATTGACTGTTGTAAGAAAGCTTATAATGTAATCAGGTCTGTAAACGTTAATTTTTTTTCTAATTCTTTTAATTCGAATATAAGTGTATTGAATTTTCTGAAAAATATTATTTGTTTCTTTTTCTAAATTAAGACATTCTGAGTTAACTTTAGGATTTAAATTAAAACAACGATTATTCTTTTTTTTAAAATATAAAATTCTTACTTTAAATTTTTTTTTAATTAAAAAGTTTGCTAAAAAAATTAATATTCTTTCCGCTCCACCTATCTCTAAATCTGAAATTACAAACATAATTTTTTTATTCATTTTTTTTGCCCATTAAGAGTTCCAAAATTTTTAAAATATCTTAAGAAGCCGGTAACACCACTAATTTGAGCTTTAAGCATTGTTATAGAAGCAGAGTCGGTTATTAAACATGTTTTTAATAAAAAAGGATTAGTATTAAGATAATTCCATCCAATATCGCATGTACGAGAAGTTAAGTATCCTAATTTTCTTAAATATTTAATTTCTCTGTTCGAATAATCGCCATTAGGAAAACTAAAATGATTAAATTCTTTATTTAATAATTTTTTTAAATCATATTTAGATTTTCTTATTTCTTCCAATGACTCTTTATTACTACATTTTGGCAAAATAGCATGATATCTTGAATGACTTTCAAAATTAACATATTTAATCATTTTTTTAATTTCATTTCTACTTAAGGATTGTCTTTGGAATGTATGTCCTTTATCATCTTTTGTAAAATTAAATTTTTCTTTTAGTATCTTTTCTCTTTTATTTTGAGTAATAGTTTTTAAAAACTCTTTGTTTTCATCATCTATGATTTTAAACCAAAAGAACTTTAATGTACTGACTATTTTTGTACATAAATAAATAGTTGGCTTTACTTTATATTTTTTAAATAATTTGATTAGTTTAAAATTAGATTTGTGACCATCATCAAACGTAATTAATAATGGAAATTTAGGAATGTTAGCCCAGGTATTGTTATAAATTGAATCTGTTAAATCCTTTAACTCAATTAAATTGTATTTTTTCTTTAAATATATTAAATGTTTCTCAAACGTTTGTACTGTCGGGTTGTGATACAGAACAATTGTAACTTTTTTTTTTGCTATGAAGAATCTTATAAGAACAGGTATTCCTGAAAATAAGATAATAGTTGCAGCAATCTCTTTAAATACTTTTATAAAAAAATTTTTCATAGTTAAAAATTCGTAAACTCAAAATCGCTATCTATTAAATCAAACTGAAATGATGTATTTATTTTTTTTTTCTTTAAAAAAAAAGCAAAATTTAATTTTTTTTTATAAATCAAGAACAAATTTAAATTCTTGATAGTTTTTTTATCTATTAAAAACTTTATATAAACATAATTATTTTTATACGCCCACTTGCTTATTTCTAAAAGAAAACTTCTCAAGTAATAATTGCTAATATTTTCTGGCTTCATAAGTATTTCTAAATACATATTTTTATTTTTTTGACTTTTCTTTATTAAAAAATATTGTCTTTTATTTTTTAAACTAGCTATCAAATATTGATTTTTAAAAGGTGATTCCAATATTCTCCATTTCAAATATTTTTTATCTCTCAAAGGCTTTAATGATTTACTTAAATTATTATTCTTATCTCTTAATTTATTTATATTTTTTTTGGATAAATTATAAAAAGAAATGGTATTCCTCGCTTTATCCATTTTGTTGAATTTGCAAAGAAAGAAGAAAAAAAATTTATTAAAAAAATCAGAAAAAAAATTATTAAATTTTTTAAGTTTAAAAGGATTAATAGGTATCACAGTTGAAAAAAAATTTACATCTGTATTCCAGTTATAATTTTTAAATATTTTTAATGATTTTTTATTACAAAATGTTACACCTATATCTACATTTTTCATCCAAATTTTTGCTAAATTTAGCCCTAGTTTTTTTTTTTGGTATTTACGTATTACTAAAAAATCAACAAACCAAGATGCTAAATATTTTTTTTCTTTTATTTTTATATAAAATGGTATATGTCCTGCGTGGGAAATAATTTGTTTATTTATTAAAAAAATTTTCGGCGTTGTATATTTTGAAAAATTTATTCTATATAACCATTTCCAATTTTTTTTTAAAAAATATTTTTTTCGTGGATAATTGTTTTCATAAAATTTTAAAATATAATTTTTTTTTTAGATTTAAAATATCTTTTATTTTAATTGATGAATTATTTAATTTCATTATTCTGCAGACAAAAGGACTGTCCTAAGTCCCCCTGTTTTACAAATAAGTTTAATTGCATCTTTATTTCTTATATTTTTATAAATATTTCTTACCTCTTCATCAGTTTTAATTGACATAGAAATAGGTTTGTACGAAAATTTTTTTTCTAAAAAATTTGTACCTCTTATAGAAGAAGAAGATGCTAATTTTACTTTATACCCTATAGCAAATAATCCATTTAAAATTTTTTCCATTGAGTTATTTTTATCATATTTTGAAATATGTGTTTCAAAACAAATTAAGGGCAATTTAATAAATTTTTTTTTATTTTTTAATAAATTTTCTAAAATTTTAGTTTCGTGGCCCTCTACATCCATTCTTATTAAATCAGGAAAACATTCTTTAATGCATATATCAATTAATTTAAAGGTTTTAACTTTAATTTTAGATTTTTTATCTAACATTTTTTTGCTGGTTCCTTTAAAATGAAAAGTACCTAAATTAAAATGCTCAGAAGTATAAAAAGTTTCGTAACCATTTTTATTAGATACAGCTCCCTCAATTATAGATGTCGATTTTTCGTTGTTAACTTTTAAGTTTTTTTTTAATAAATTTATATTATCTGGAACAGGTTCTACTGCTATAATTTTTGAATTCCTTCCTATAAGATTTCTCTCAATCAATAAATAATATCCTATGTTAGAACCTATATCCAAAATTTTCATATTTTTTTTCAACACTTTTTCTAAAATAATTTTATGGTCAAGCTCCCTTTCTCCAAAAAGAATTAATGTTCTAGACAAACCTTTGTCATTTAAATTTAAAAACATTTCAAAGTTATAAATCTTTTTTTTAAGGTATTTTGATAAAAGTATATTTTTATAAAATAAATATTTTAAATGATAAAAGATTGAAGATAATAATACTGTGATCCCTCTCCTGTTTAAAACAATAAAAAAATTTGTTATTTTTTGCATTTATTAAATATATTTTTGCTTCCAAATGATATAAACAAGAATTGTCCAGATTTTATTTTGCCAGTTTCTTTTATAAGTAACGTGTTCATTAAATATTTTTTTTGCCTCTGAAATATCAAGTATTCCATCTTCTATTTTTTTTTGACTAATTAAATCCCAAGCCCAGTCTTTCAGTTCTCCCCTTAACCAATCCGCTAAAGGAACCCCAAATCCCATTTTCGGTCTGTTAAAAACTTTCTCGTCTATTTTTTCTTTTAAAATATTTCGTAATATTATTTTTGTTTGACCTTGATGTATCTTTAAATTTGTTGGTAGATTAAAAGCAAACTCAACAATTCTATGGTCTAAAAACGGTACTCTCATTTCTAAACTATGTGCCATGCTAGCTCTATCTACTTTTGTTAAAATATCACCTGGTAAATAAAAATTTGCATCAGTTAATTGCATTTGTTCAACAAAATTATTATTGTTTAGTTCAAAATTAATTTTTTGATATTCTTTTAATAAGTCTTTATTTATAGGCATTTCATTTTTAGTATTAAATGATAATAAATATTCATATATTGATTTAAAATCCTTAATTCTCAAAATACCTGAAAATTTATGAATTTTATCCCCATTAATTTTTCTATGAATTTTGTTTCCAAAAATTTTAAAAAAACTGTCGTATGTCCCTGGTGAAATATTTAAAAATAATTCTGATATTTTCTTTCGTAAAAAATATGGAGACAAAGAAAATATTGTTTTTATTTTTGATGCAAATAAATATCTATTATACCCACCAAAAATTTCATCCCCTCCATCACCAGATAAACAAACTGTAATTTTTTTTTTTACAAGTTTGGATAATAAAAAAGTTGGTAATTGACTTGAATCTGAGAAAGGCTCATCATATTCTTCAACTATATTTGAAATATTATTTAAAATCTCTTTTGGATTAATTTGTAAATTAGTATGATTACTTCCAATTATTTTAGCTATTTTAGTCGAATATTCTGTTTCATCAAATAAATCTGAATTATTATAGCCAACTGAAAAAGTGTCGATATTTTTTTTTTGTTGACTCATTATTAATGATATAGTTGAACTATCTATACCACCAGATAGAAAAGATCCTAATGGTACATCTGATATTAGATGTTGTGAAATAACTTTGCTTAATAAATCTTTTAATCTTTCAGTATATTCTTTTGTAGAATGAGAAAGTTCCTTATTTTTATTTATTTTTTTACTTAAATCCCAATATTTTTTTATTTGATACGATCCTTTTGAATCAAATGATAAATAATGCCCAGGTTTAATTTGAAAAGTATTCTCAAAAACGCTATTAGGAGGGGCTATATAACCAAATTGGAAATAATACAAAAGACTTTTAATTTGTATTTTTTTTTTCCAATATTTATTAGCTATAAAACATTTTGGTTGTGAACCAAAATAAAGAATTTTATTTTGAATAGACCAATACAATGGCTTAATACCCAATCTATCCCTTGCTAAATATATTTTTCTTTTTTTTTTATCCCAAATAGCGAAACTAAACATTCCGGCTATTTTAATTAATGTTCGTTGTACACCCCAAGAATCAATAGCTTCAATTAAAACTTCAGTGTCACTATTGCTTTTAAAGGATTTTCCTTCTTTTTTTAACTCTTCTTTAATTTCTAAATAATTGTATATTTCTCCATTATATATAATGATAAATCTTTTATTTCTTGAAAACATTGGTTGTTTTCCTAATTTAGAAAGTTCTAATATGGATAATCTTCTGTGGCCTAATGCTATGCAATTTTTTTTATCTATCCAAAAACCTTTATCGTCTGGGCCTCTGCTATAAAGACAATTTGTCATTTTCTTAATATTTAAATAAAGGTCTCTCGATCTTTTTTTATTAAGATCCCAAAATCCTGCAATTCCACACATATTATTTTTTAATTAACTTTCTTAAATAGTCCGAGTATAAACCCTTTGTTAACTTTCTTAGACGATTCTCAATATTTTTTTTACAATCCATTTTTTTTTTAAAGCAATTTCTTCAATACAAGCAATTTGTGACCCTTGTCTTCTTTGTGTTAAATTAACAAAATTATTTGCGGCTAATAAAGTTTCAGAAGTTCCTGTATCAAGCCAAGAAAATTCCCTTCCTAAATGTTCTACAAAAAGTTTGTTTTCATTTAAATATTTAATATTTACATCCGTTATTTCTAACTCTCCACGTTTAGATGGTTTTAACTTTTTCACAATATCTATTACTTTATTGTCATAAAAATATAAACCGGTAGCAATTAAATTTGATTTAGGATTGTTTGGTTTCTCAACTATTGAAATAACCTTATTATTTTTTCCAATTTCTAAAACTCCGAATCTTTTTGGATCTTTTACTGGAAAAGAAAATATTGTTGCGCCAGTTTGTCTTTTTTTTGCATTAGATAAAACTTTTGAAAAACTTGGACCGTAAAATACATTATCACCTAAAACAAGAGCAACGTTGTCTCTTTTTATAAAATTTTTTCCAATATTAAAAGCATCCGCTATGCCACTGGGTTTTTTTTGTATTGCGTATGATATCTCTAAACCTAAATCTTCTCCATTACCTAACAGTTCAAAAAAGCTTTTTTTATCTTTATTTCTAACAATTATTAAAATTTTCCTTATATCTGCGATCATTAATGTGGAAAGAGAATAAAAAATCATTGGTTTGTCATAAATAGGTAACAACTGTTTATTAACTGCTAAAGTTGTTGGAAAAAGACGTGAAGCACTTCCAGCTGCTAAAACTATACCTTTATATTGAATCATAGTTTTCCTAATCTCTCGCCGGAATAGGAATTCTTGAGAATTGATTTCCACCATGATTTGTTTGCTAGATACCAATCTACAGTTTTTTCTATACCATGATTAAAATTAATTTTTGGTTTCCATTTTACTTCTTTTCTAATTTTATTAATATTAACAGAGTATCTTTGGTCGTGGGCTGGTCTGTCTTTGACATATTTTATTAAAGATAAATATGACTTATTATTTTTCCTTGGTTTCCTTTTATCTAAAATTGTACAAATTTTTTTAACAACACTTATATTTGTTAATTGATTTTCTCCCCCAATATTATATATTTCTCCAATTTTACCAAACTTTAGAATCTCATAGATAGCATCAACGTGATCTTCAACGTAGATCCAGTCTCTAATTTGATTACCTTTACCATATACTGGCAAATCTTTTTCTTGAATAGAATTAATGATCATTAAAGGAATTAATTTTTCTGGAAACTGATACGGTCCGTAATTATTAGAACATCTAGTAATAATAATTGGAAATTTATAAGTTTTATAAAATGCCATTATGATTTCATCAGCAGCTGCTTTTGAAGCTGAATACGGAGAGCTTGTTATATATTTTGATCTTTCATTAGCTGATCCTTTATCAATGCTGCCGTACACTTCGTCTGTTGAAATTTGTATAAATTTAAATTTATTTTTTAAATTTAATCCTAAATTAATCCAATAGTTTTTAATTTCATTAATAAGATGTGAAACACCAAAAACATTAGTTCTTACAAATGGCATAGGATTATCAATTGATCTATCAACATGTGTTTCTGCTGCAAAATTTATAATATATAGCGGCTTATATAACCTTAAAATTTTTCTAATGGAAACAGAATCTATTATATTTGATCGAATAAATTTATAATTTCTAAATTTATTTAAATCATTTATATTTTTGTTTGATGATGCGTAAGTTAAAGCATCGATATTAACAACGAAAAAATTTTTGTTAATTACTTTTCTAATATAATTAGAACCTATGAAACCTGCTCCGCCAAAAATTAAAATATTTTTTTTCATATTATATTTATATGTATTAATTTAAAATCATTCATATTTTTTATTTAATTTTTCTGCATAATAAAAATCTTATTCTTATTACAAATTAATTAAATGTTTTTTTGTTCCATCTATTGCATAATAAATTTTTGACATACGATTAACATGATTTTTAACATTAAATTTTTTTTTTGCAAATTTTTCTGCTCTAAAAATTATTTTTTTAAGATCTTTTTTTTTTGAATTTAAAATTTTAATAGAAATATTTGTAAGCTCTTGCAAATTATTTCTCTTAACCAACCATCCGTTAAAATTATTTTTAATAATTTCTTTATGTGCTCCAGAGTCAACAGCAACAACTGGTGTTTTTGAGAGCATTCCTTCTACAATTGTTCTATTAAAGCCCTCATTCTCAGATGTTAGAATGAGTAAATCACAATTTTTTAGCCAAAATTCTTTATACCTTGAAAATCCTACATAAATTATTTTTTCGTTTATTCTTTTTGATAAAATTTTCTTTAATATTTTTTTTTTATCAGATCCGACAATAAAAAAAATAGAGTTAGTTAGAATTTTAGATATAGCTTGAGCAGTCTTAATAAAAAGATCTACTCTTTTACTTTCAATTATATTGGCAAGAAATAAAACTTTTTTTATTTTTTTATCCTTTAAATATTTGTTTGATAATTTATTTTTTTTTGATTTATTTATAGTTACTGGATTAAATATTTTTAAAGATTTTTTTTTATTAAATTTAGGAAGACTATTAAAAACAAAATCAGATATACAGATAATATTTTCAGTAAAAAAAAACAAAATATTGTGAAGTGCCCATTTAGGGAAAACAATTCTTTGATGCCACACTAATTTTGCTCTACTAATTTTTGTTGGTAATATCCAGGACAAGCCAGCACTAGAGTCATTTAAATGAATAATATCTATATTTTTTTTATTTATATAAGGAGTTATTTTTAAGATATTTTTAAAAATAATTATTAAATTTCTTAATACCCCTTTCTTTTTTCCAACAAAATCATCTAATTTTAAAAACTGTGGTTTTAAACCTTCGTTGATTAAATGTGGGTGCAGTATGTCTTTTTTATGCAATAAAGGAATTGCTTCAAATTTCTTTTTATCTAATTTCTTTATTAATTCTATAGAAGATAAATGACTGCCGCCTATGCTGTCTCCAACAAAGGGATAACAAATACGTATTTTTTTCATTTTTTATTAATTTTTTTCATCAATTAGTTTTAAGAAATAATTTATTGAAATTAATGACATCGTAAATTGATCATATTCATAATGTTTTTCTTCCATTAATTTTTTTAAATGTTTTTTTATTTCAGAAAAGTCTAAAAAGCTTATTTGAGACAATCTTTCACTATTTATTGTATCTTCGATATATTCTGCCCAGTCATTTTTGAATAAATACCCTATAGGTAACCCCATTCTTTCAAAAGAATCATCTTTAGTTTTTTTTTTTATAATTTTTCTTTTTAAAAAATTTAAAGTTTGAAAAATTGTTTTTCTATAACTAGAGTATTCTATTGGCATGTTAGTATTAGAACTTATTAATTTTGCAAGCTTTGGACTTAATTTTTTTAAACTTAATCTTTGAATTCTTGAATCAAACCTATATTCCCAAGGTAATCTTTGATAAAAATCAAATAAATCATTATCAAATAAAGGTGTTCTAATTTTTATACTAGAATTCATAGAAATAATATCAGAACGACTGTAATGTCTTGCTAAATCATGAAAAGTTAAAAATTCATATAAATCATTCTTAGAATTACAAAATTTTTTTCCTATATCTCTTATTTGTTCTAGTTCATGTCTTAATTTTTCCATCATTAACTTATAATTTTTCTTTTTTACAAAATCAAAAATATTAGCTCCTTTAGTTTTATATGGAATATTGTTCAAAAAATATTCAACTACGTTTTTAATTTTAACAGGGATTATTAAATCAAATTTTTTATTAATTAGTGTCAATTTTTTTCTAGGTAAATACATGCCTTGGAAAGCATAATCAAAACCATGACCATGTAAACAAACATCTACTTTTTTTTTAATATCCTTTCCATGATTATAAAATAAACATTGCGGTTCATACGTTGCACTGGTTGAATAAATTGCTTCAGGAAAAGATTTTTTATAATGGTTTTTTTTATTTATAATAAAATAATGTGGAGTCTTAGCAATACGCGCTGCTTCTTTAGCAACTTTAACTTCTCTATTTTTAAATGAATTTATTGTAAAAGTAGATAAATTAAAATTATTTTTTCTTGCACAAGCTAGTATTAATCTGGTATCCATTCCTCCGCTTAAAAATAAACCAAATCTATTTTTATCAGACATTTTTTTTTTTTAAAGAATTTGTTAAGTGAAATATTAATTCATCACTTGATTTATCAATATTTTTTTTGGTCTTTTGAATAAAATTAGGGTTCCAATATATTGTTTTGTATATTTTCTTTTCTTCAAATATTAATTTTGATGCGGGTGTTAATATTTTAACATTTTTGGCTGTTGTTTTTTCACCAAAATTTCTTCTAAATAATAGCAATTCAAATAACGAATCTTCATTTATTTTAAATAATCCTAGTTCTTTTAATCTAATAATTATTTCAAAAAGATTTAATGAAATCAAAAATATATTTTTATCTTTATAATACCATATAGTTGGAAAATTAAATCTACTTGAAATTATCTCAATTTTTTTTTTTGACAAAGAAATAATAACAAATTCACCGTCAACCTTTTTTAACCATTTATTTTTATTTTTATTATTTATAAATGAAAAAACAAAGTGTTTATTGCTAATTTTATTATTTATGATCGGATTACCTATAATGCATAATTTGTTATTAAAAAAATTATAAAAAGAAATATCTAAATTTTCTTTTTTATATTTTAAATAAGCAAAATCTTTTCCAAACTTTGACCAGATCTTGTTTTTATTCTTATATTTTGATATTTCTAAAATAAAACTAGGTAATGGCATTTAACTTTTTAAAAAATCATTTACTATTTCTTTTCTAACTAAAAATCTTGTCCAACTTGGGTTTTGATTTAACTTCTTTTCTTTCAGATTATTAGTTATTGAATCAGAAGAATATTTTTTATTCTTTTGTAAAAAATCTTCAAAAGGATATACAAACCCTTTTTTAAAACCAAAAATAAGTTTCTTTGGTAAGTATCGTTCTAAAATTTTCCTAAATATGAATTTTTGCGTTTTATATTTGTTATATTTAAATTTAGAAGCACTAAATAATGAAATTAAATTAGAGTTTAAATATGGAGATCTAAATTCATAGCCTGCTCTCATTCCACCATGATCAAACGTGATAAGTCGGCTGTTTGGCATCACATTTTTAAAATCAAAATTTTCTACACTTTTAAATAAATTATTTCCAGTAAAACTAGAAAAACTTTTTTTAGCCCACTCCTCCATATAAGGTATTTCTTTTAACTGACTTATTAAATTAGTATTTTTTAAAGCGATATATAAAAACTCATTTTTTACACCAAAAATATTTCTAAAAATTTCTATCTTACTATTGTAGTTATTTAATGGTTTTAGAATGAATGATATAAATAATCTAAGTTTCTCTGGCATTGCATACAGATTCTTATATTTTTTTATAAATGTTTGTTTTCTATAACCTGAAGATATTTCGTCGCCACCCATACCAGTTATACCTACTTTATATTTAAGTTTTTTTGCTATAAGAGCCATTTGATAAGTGGGAATAATTGTTAAATTATCATTAGGTTGCCCGTACATAGTTAATAAATAGTTTGTATCAACTTTTTTATCATCTAATTTACATGGTATTATTTGATGGGGTAGTTTTAAATAGTTAGCTATTTTTTTAGCTTCTTTAGTTTCATCTAAAGATTTAGATTTGCCAAAACCTACTGTTATTGTATGAATATTATTTTTTAACTCTTTTGAAATTATTGAAGCTAATAAAGAAGAATCAATCCCACTTGAAAGAAAAAGACACTTTTTTGCATCTGAATACAAGCGTGATTTTACACTTTTAATTATCTCATTATTTATATCATCAATATAATTCTCATTAATATCTACTAACTCTTTATGATTTATATTCTCGCTATAATTAAATTTTTTTTTAATAACTCCTTTTTTTAACAAAATAGCTGTTGCTGGCTCAACACAAAAGATATTTTTATACGCAGTGTATGGGCTTGGGACATATCCTAAAGCTAAATAAGCTGCAAGTTTTTCATTATTTAAATCTTTTTCTTTTTTTAACAATTTAACTAAAGGATATATTTCTGAAGAAATATAGACGCCATCTTTTGTAGTTGCATAAAACAGTTGTTTTTCTCCAAATTTATCTCTTGCTATCCAAATATTTTTTCCATTCCAAATAACAAATGCAAACATTCCATCTAAATAATTAAGGCAAGAATTATTAAGGTTTTGCCAATATTTTAATAAAACTTCGGTATCAGAATTTGAGCAAAATTTAATACCTTTTAGTTCTAACTCTTTTTTAATTTCAAGAAAATTATATATTTCTCCATTATAAGCTAATACATGCTTATTATTAATCATTGGTTGGTTTCCTTTTAAAGATAAATCCATAATAGATAATCTAGTGTGTCCTATGTAAACTCCTTCTTTTTTATTGTACCATTCCCCATCAGAGTCTGGGCCTCTGTGTTTTAACATTTTTTTACCTTCTCTTCCTAATAAAATATCTTTTTTATTTAAAGGTCTTTTTAAAATAAATGAAAATATTCCACACATAGTGCTATTGATATTTATAACTTATTTTTTTTATTAATTGCACCATCCTCGAAGAAGAACAATGTTTTGCATAATAAATATAGTAATTTAAAAAGGAACGTATGTTTTTTAGGTTTACTTTTTTTATATTATTTTTTTTCAAATTTTTTAACTATTTTCTTAAATATTTTTTTACTAATCTTAAATCAGATAAATAATTAATATCTATGGAAACCTTCTTCTTCATTTTATAAGGAATGATTTTATTACCATAAATTTTACCTTTTATAACCAAATTTTTTTTCATTATAAGAATAGCAGGGCCATTTCTTATTATATATTCTTTATTTTTATTATAAAAATCGATTTTATTATTAAAAAAACTTAAATACCCGTTTTTTTCAATCATAATTTTAGATTTTTCTCTAACATTTTTTTTTGTAGTTACACTTACGAGTGTGTCTGGTTTTTTTTTATAAAATAACTTTATTGCACTATCAATATCTTTGCCGGTTCTTAAAGGTGACGTTGGTTGTAATAAAACAATTAATTTAACTTTTTTAAAAATTTTCTTTTTAATTACATGCTTTATTACTTCTAACATATTAACTTTATCACCTGATAATTTTTTCGGACGAACAAAAGGAGCTTTTATATTTAAATCCTTTGATAACTTAATTATTTTTTTACTATCTGTAGTTACAACAATATCATCAAGTAATTTTGAATTTTTTGCAGCTTCTAATGTATATTGCACTAATGGCTTTCCATTTAATTTAAAAATATTTTTATTTCGTATTCTTTTTGAACCAGATCTAGCAGGTACTAATCCTATTATCATTTTAATTTATTTTGCTATATAACTCGTGTTGGTAGCCAAGGACTTCTGTGTGTCTTAACCTTTCCTCATTTGTAAAGTTTCCTGGTAAATTAATTTTTTTTAATTTTTTTAAAAATGTTGGTAATTTTTTTTGAAAAATAGTGGTGTAATGTAAATATAAAATTATTCGTGGATTATTTCTTTTATTTTTTAACGGTCTACTACCATAATGATAACATGAACAAGTATCAACAAATGCCATTTGTTTTTTTGGTCCGGTTAATTCAATTGGGTTTGTGTTAAGATTAAGTTTTTCTATATATGAATCAGGAATTTTCATATTTCTTTTATTTACTAGTTTTAATCGTTTCAATTTTGAATATATAGTTTTAGATATATCGCTCGGATAAATGGTTAAAGGGCCAGAATATTTGTTCACAGGATATAAATTAATAAAAAGTTTTACTTGTTTTAGATCCTCACCATCTAAATGAAAACTTTGAGAATTTCCTTGGGAAAAATTTTCATTTGGTGAATACCATAAATTTGCAGTATTTAAAACTGGTTTTGTTCCTAAATATTTAGAAATTATATCAATAATATTTTTATCACAAGAAAAATCAAAAATAGGGGTTGCAGTAGGATCTGTTAAATCAAGAACAATACTTCTTAAAAAATCTTTTTTAAATTTTTTGTTTAATAAATTATTTTTATTTCTTTTAAAGATTTCGTTTGCACAGTTAATTGCTTTTATAAATTTTTTATTATTTCCATTTGTTATTAAAAAACCTTTCTTTTTATCAATTGAATATTTTAAATTTTTTTTTATATATTTTCTTTTACTAAATATTCTGTAATTAAGTATTTTTGAAAAAAAAGTATATAACTTAATAGCAATAAAATTATCTGGCACAAAATGCATACCTATATATTGAGGTTTTTTTATTAAACTTACCAACCTAGCAAAAAAGGTTTGTCCTGATTTAGGCAAGAAAGAAATTAATTTTTTTAAAAATTTTATCAATTTCTAATTTCAACCCATAAATGGCTAGCTAATTTATTTGCTTCTACATAATTTATATAAAGATTTTCAAATTCTTTATCAAATATTTTTAATTTATTCAACCCACTGGGTTTTTTATCTCTTAACCACAGTAACAAATTAGAAAAGTCCATTTCATGATAATAAGATATTTTATATTTTTTAATTCCTGATTTTTTTAAAAAAAAACTCATTGATTCTTCATTAAAATATAATGTATGTGCAGTTCGAAAATTAAAAGAACTGAAACTATCAGGTATTAAATTCATTAAAATATCATTAAAATTTGGCGTTACTATATATGCAGTTCCATTTTTATTTAATATTTGTTTAATATTTTTTAAGAATTCAACAGGTTGATTAATATGCTCAATTACATCAAAGGAAACAATTATATCTGCTTTAATTTTTTTTTTAATTAAATCTTCTGGATAAGAAAAAGTTAAGTGTTTTTTTTTTAAATAACTATGCCAAAAGAATGCCGGTTCAACTGCTATAGTTTTAGAAGAATTTTTTTTAATATTGTTTAAAAAAGTTCCGCCTCCTGCCCCAAAATCAGCAACTACTTTTTTTTTAAACTTTGTTTCTCCTATTTTTTTTATTTTTTTTTTAATCCTGCTTTTATGTAATTTATGGTAAATATTTATTTCAGATGAATTATTAAATTTTTTTCTATATTCATTTGTTTCATAAAAACTTTTCTTTTTTGGTTTTTCAAGAAATTTTAAATTGCATTTATTGCAATTAAAAATGCGAAATTTATTCTTAGTTAATTTACCGAAAGATCCACTTCTAATTCTACCATAGTAAATCGTTTTTAAATTTTTGTTATTACCGCAATGACACCTATTATTCATTTTTTTTAATTAAATTTTACCAATCTTCTAGGACTGTTTTTCTAAGTATTGGGTCTGCTCGTTGTATATTTCTATCTATATAAAAAGAATCTCCTTTTATATGTTTAGTTGAAATTTCTTCAAATATAACTCCTGTTTTTGTTTTAAATGAATGAATATCTCTTCTTTGTATTAATAATGTGTCGCCTTTTTTCAAATCAAATGTTTCATCATTTCTTTTTACAGTCATACTTCCTGATAAAATATGAAATGTTTCTTCTTTTTTTTCATGATAATGTGAAGGGTGGGATTGGCCCGGTAGTTGAGCAATTAACTTTTTACAATAATCTCTATTAATTATTGTTATTAGTAAAGCGCCAACTTTCTCGAATTTATCCATATCATAATGGTGCGACAACTCTATTTCGTAATTATTGCCAATTGTAACATTGGCTTCATTAAACATTCCTTTAAAAATATGTATTAATCTTCTTATCTTATAAAAGTCTAGTTTTTTTGGAAAATCGATAATTGGCTCATTTTTTTTATAATTTTTTGTTGATTTAATTGAAATATTAAAATCACCAGAAGTTAATTGCTTATTTTGAACCGGCATAGCAAAATAAATTTTATCTTTTGAAATTAATTCATTTTTTTTTTATTTCTTTTTTACAGTAGACTCCCCTTGCTAATTCCTTAATTGAGTTTACTTCTTCTTTAGTAAGTATTTTATTATCTTCTAAACCTAATATTTCTTTTGCTTCTTTAGATGAATCAATCCATCTGTCTAATTGTAATTTATTTAATGAATATTTGTTTAATGGTTTATTAATATCATCAATACCAACGTGTCTTTCTAATATATCCGCCCCTGCAGTTACTGCCATTTTTACAGTTTCAAAATCCTCTGGGTTTTCATGACCTGAATAACCAATGCAAATATCGGGGTATCTGTTTTTATATTTTTTAATTAAATTTAAATTTAAATTTTTTCTTGGCGTGGGGTAGATACTTACACAATGCATTAGCGCAAAATTTACATTTCTATGAATAAAAAAATTATATACTTTATCAACACTTTCTAGGTTATGACCTCCAGTAGAAATAATTACAGGTTTTTTTGTTGAACTAATTTTTTCTAATAATGGCCAATCTGACATACTGCAACTGGCAACTTTTATAATAGATAAATCTTGTTTTTGACATAAATCAACTGAAGATTCATCAAAAGGGGTTGAAATTGGGATTAACCCTTTTTTTATAATATATTTAACTAGAACATTGAAATCTTTTATACTTAATTCAGTATCCAAGAATCTTTTTACATGTTTATTTTCGTTGCTTTTAATGTATTTAGGATGAATAAAATTTTTTAAATTTCTATATTGCAATTTAACAGCTCCTTTTATCGAGAATCTTTTTGCAACTATTGCACACTGATCGATTATTTTCTTTGCTGATAAAATACTTCCAGAATGATTATTAGCCATTTCAAAAATATATAAATCTTTAAAAATTAAATTATTCATTTTTTAACTTTTCAACAGTTCTTTCAATTGCATCCTTTTTGTCATTTTTTTTATTAAATTTAAAAAAGCTAATTAAATCTCTTAAAGGTTGTGTTAATTTCCAAGAAGTAGAATTCAAAATATTTTGAATTTCTGTATTTGGGCTATATAACTTATATTTGTCGCTTAAATTGTCTACATGAATCCAGTTTTTTTTATTAAAATCTTTAAAGTTAATTTTATAAATATCTCCAGTGTATCTATCTGACACAAAAAAAGAATTATTTGAAGTTCGGATAATACTATGTGGATTTACGGAAGTTTTATACAAATCTGAATAATGCCACTCGTTATCAATTTTTTTTATACCTTTAATAATTCCTGAACAAAAATCAGAAAAAATAAAAACTCCATCCCAATTTTTATCATTTCCACGAAATGTTCCTCCTGCTATAACTGAACAACCTTCTTTGTGATTCCATTCAATTATTGGCCATTTATATTTGATATTTTTCCTGTTTCTCAATGTCTCAGAACGGCAATCTTCTTCACTAGCAAACATATCTTTTCTACAATGTAGTCCTTCAAATTTATTCCAACCGTAATTTTCCTTACCTGAACTTTCATTTGATTGAAAATTAATTTCTTCATAATTATCCCATCCTGTATCAGCAATATATAAATCTCCATTTTCAGTATCAAAAACAATTCCAGATTTAGCGGGGGATCTTAAACCATACGCCCATATTTCAGATCTTTTCCCCTTAGATTCATGATAATAAGGATTGCTCTTAGGTATTTCATAACCATTCTCCATAGAATCAACATCAATTCTTAAAATTTTTCCCTCTAACTTTTTTAAATTTTGCGCAGTACCACTTGGATTACCTCCAATATCCCCGTCTCCGATTCCAATATAGAGAAAATTATCTTTAGGACTGAAATCTAATGAACCAGCTGCATGTTCATAAGTATGTTTTTCAATATCAATTAAAATTTCTTCATTTACAGAAATAAGACTTTTACAATCATCAGTAACATTGAATCTACTTAAAACAAAGTTGCCAAATTTGTTTGTATAAGTTACATAAACTTTTTTTTTAATCTCGCCAAATCTATATGAAAAAGCAAAATCTAAAATTCCTTCTTCCATTGAATTACCTTGTTCTTCTCCTCCCAACAAAACTTTATTTCTTAAATCAGCAAAAGGTTCTTGAAGTTCATAATGTTCATTATCTTTATATACTAATAATTTTGCTATACCTGAATGTCTACCAAATAAAATAAAGCTATTTTTACTATTCTCTCCACAGTTTGTAGGAAAAGGTGTCATTAATGTAAATGGAAACAAACCCTTTTTATAAAAAGAAACATCAACTTGATTAGCAAAACAAGTATTAAAATATAAAAAAAAGAAAAAAGAAGTTATTATTAGTTTTTTTAACATATTTATTAATTAATTATTTTTTTTGATTTTAAAATTTGTTTATTAATTTCAATGCTATTTTTAAAATCATGTAACGGAAATTTTTTATTTTTTAAACAAATATTCAAGAAGTAATCTATAGACTTTTCTAATGAATTATTCATTATATCTTCTTCAGATATTTTCCATGTTTTAGAAACAGAAGATCTACAATATCTTTTAGTGTGAATATTTTTTTTATGTCCTATCAAAAGTTGTGCTTTATTATCATAAATCTCGAAAATTCCATTTGTTCCAATTAATTTAATATGAAAATCAAAAGCTGTCACATAGGAAAGATAAATAAATAATTTTAAATTATTTGGATATTTGGCTATAACAGAACAATTATCATAAGAGCTTGTTTCTTTTACTATATTACTAGAATAATGAATAATTTCTTTTGGTTTATTAAAAAGAATTGAGAAAAGATCTATATAATGTATTCCAACATTCTCAACAAGACCTAATTTATTTAATGTTTTTTTAGATCTCCATGATTTCTTATAATTAATATTTTTCCCAAACAAATGCGATGATGAAATATAAGCATGGTAAATATTTCCTAATTTTTTCCTTTTTATTAAATCATTTAGAATATTAAATATTTTACCATATCTTAAATTAAAATTAAAAAACGTTTTTTCTGGATCATTTTTTAACTTGTTAAGTTCTTTTAGTGATACTGCCGGAGGTTTTTCACAAAAAATATATCCCTTAAATCTTTTCTCAAAAAACTTTAAATATTTATAATGAGTATAATTCGGAGATAATATTAATATTACATCACAATTAATTAAATCATTTAAATTTCTAGTAAATTTAATTCCATTAATTTTTTTTGGATAGTAAATTTTACTGATAAATACATTTTTTCTTTTTTTAAAAATTTCTAGAATTTTTTTAGCATGATTCTTATAACCAATTGCACCAACATTTAATTTCATTTTATAAACCACACCTATCACATGGATTATATTTATGTCTTTTCTTTTCTAGGTGAAGTTTTCTTAATTTATTTAATTCTTTGCTATGCCAAATTTGTTTAATTGTTTTATTACTCAAATTTCCAGGTGATAATAAGCTTTTATAATCAGCATCACATGGATTGCAAACACCATCGAACCAAATATATAATCTTTCCCAAAGATATACACATGGATGATTATTTTTTTTATTTGGTATATTCTCATATGTATTCCATCTTTCTTGACACTGAACATATGCAACGTTATCAACTATTTTAGACCAAAATTTTTTAAATTCTTTTTCATTTTGTTCTTTCTTAAATTTAACACCAGAGACTCTTATTTCTAACCCAGAGTTTTTATAATACTTGTTTCTAATATCTGCTAAAAGTTTAATATTTTTTAATACCTGCGTATATTTTCCACCCTTTCTTATCTCCTCATATTGTTTTTCTATATGTGAATCTATTGAAATTACAACAATATTTATATTTGAATTTAATATTTCATGACATAATTTTTCATTTAATTTTGTTGCATTAGTATTTAATTTAACATCAATAAAGTTTTTCTTTTTTGAAACATATTTTATCATTTGAGAAATCTTTGGGTGGAGCAAAGGTTCACCTCTACTTGCAAGTGTTATGGCAGATGTCCCATTGCTTGAAGCTTCATCAATTATTTTTTTAAAAAGATTGAAATTCATAAATCCCATAAAAGGTTTTTTAGTAAAACTCTTATCAATTTGAAAACACATTACACATCTTAAATTGCATACTGAAGTAGGTTCAACAAGAAGATATACAGGAAATTTAGAAATAATTTTTTTTTCAGGATAAATATTTAATTTATATCTATAAATTAAATATTTTATCCATTTTTTTTCATCCATTCTTTCTAAATGAAAATATTCTTGAGGAGTTAAAATAAAAGGAAATTTATTATTATTTAAACTATTAATTAATTCATCAATAATTATTCGATCTTCTGATACTAATTTTAAACTTTTTGCTAATTTAATAATTTTTTTTAAATTAATAAAAGGTGTTTTTTTATTTTGTAAAAACCTCAATCCAGAAGGATGTTTAAAATTTACCATTTTTTTTAAATTAATTTATGTAAAAAATTAATAAAGTTTTTTCTAGATCTCCCATTTATTGTATAATCTTTATTAAGTCTAGATACATTTGTTTTTTTTTTTTTTAATTTTATAAATTTTTTTTTTTAAAATAAGATATAAATTATTCATATTTACTACACTTCTTAATTTTTTACTTTTTATCCAAGAAAAATTCAAATTTACAAAATCTAGATTTATTATTGGTATATTACATATTTCTGCAACAGAAACAGTTGTTGAATTACCACATAAATATATGTCTGATATAGGAATCAGATCTATATAAGATTTTTTTGAGATAATGAAATTATAATTTTTTATTAAATTTTTGTAGAAATTTAAATTAGTTTTCGGGTGAAAAATTAAAATAACATTCTCTTCAATACGGTGTAAAACTTCGAAAATAATTTTTAAGTGTTTTAACTGTGTTTTCATAGAAATTATGTTGTGTTCTGGATTATGAGGAACTGAAAATAAAATAATTTTCTTTTTTTTAATAAATTTCTTATTACTAAAGAATTCTTTTACAATATTTTCTTTATTATTTATTGAATTTAATAAATTATCATATTCCAAGGCTCCAAAATTCAGAATTTTTTCTCTTTTTAATCCTAAGTTTAACATATGTTTAATTTCTTTTTTTCCTTTAGCTATTATATGATCACTTTGACTAGCTCCAACGCACCATGGTTTTTTTGGAAGCATGCCTACAAAATGTAAACATAAGATTAAAGGTCCAGGTGAAAATAATAATCTTCCGTATTTAGTTTTACATAATTGGTTTCTAAAAAAAAAAGAAATTAATAAATTTAGAAAACTCATTAAATTATCTATTCCAACCTTAAATTCTTTTTTGTTCTTCCTTGTCCACGAAACCATATCTAATGATGGCAGTAAAGAAGATGTTGTTGTAATTATTGTTTTAATTTTTAATTTATTAGCAACTTTTAATATAGGTGGGATTGGTCCAAGTTCTCTGTCACCAGGCAGCAAAATTGCTATAGGCTTAAAATTATTAAATAATTTATAAAAAAAATTATAATCCTTTCTAAGTTTTTTTATTGTAAAAAAAAAACTTTTAAGATTAACAATATTTTGAATTTCTTTTGTTTTTAAAAAAATAAAATTAATTTTTTTCTTTATGCAATAATGTTTAAATATTATTGTTTTATTAGTACCTAAAATCATAATTGGGAAAAAATCTTTTTTTAATAAATAATACTGAAATATATGTTGCCACCATGATGTTTCATGCCTGGGAACTAAAAAAACTATTTTCTTTTTTTTTATGTTCCTTGTAAATAAATTTTTAAATTGATTTTCTATTTTTTTTATAATTTAAAATAATTTGCTTTATAATTTTAATTGTTTTTGCTTTTAAATTATGTGGCCTAGAATCTAGATAATGCTTAAAAATATCCTCTGACCCAAAATAATAATTAAATTTTTTATCTTTAGAATTATTTATACATTTATTTATTTTATTTGATAAATCTAAAGGATTATTTGCAATAAAAAAATTTTTTTGAAACTTTTTAAAATAAACATTCTTTCTTTCAACTCCTACTGCTTCATCAAAATTTGGAATTATAGGTTTGCATCCTAATGCTAGAGCTTCCAATAAAACTGTAGAATTAAAGCCGATAACATTTATAGAATTTTTTATTAAATAAATTGATGGTTTGTTTGTTATAACTAGGTTCTTTATACTTTCAATATCTTTTCCAGAAACTTTTTTTATAACATTTTCTATTTCATTTATCCACCAGTCTGCCCAATTCTTGGGTTTTATATAAAAAGTAATATTTGCATTATTTAACGCACTTAAAATAAATGTTTTATGCGTGTTAAAAAAAAGTTTTGAGAAACCTTCGTCATAATTCTTTGAAAAGTAATGAGACCTTCTATTTTTTGGAACAATATTGCCTGAATAATGACCAAATGAAAATAGAGTAAAAAATTTTTTGTTTACTATTTTTTGTTTTTTAATTTCTTGAAATTTTAACATACCTGATGAATAAATATTTTTTTTATCTATCAATTTAGATTTAATAAATAAATCTCTAACAATTTTATTTGGTGCAACAACAGCTGTTCCTTGAAATTTTTGTTTAATTTTTTTTAAATGTTTTGCTCTAAAATTAATATGACCTCTGTCAGTTATAGATTGTTCTTTATGAAGACATATAAAAGGTATGCCTCCTTTATGAAATCCTGATGCCCATTCTTGTTCCTGACTATAATGTATTGCGCATGTTAAAGCACAGTCAATCTTTGTAAAAAAATTTATTGTTCTAACAATATTGGATACAAAAATAGATTTTTTTCTTCTTTCATTTAAAACTTTTTTTTTTGTTTTTAAATAATAATATTGGTCAGCGGATTTGCCCCAAAAACCAAGATCCTCATATCTTATTTTTTTATAATTCTTTTCTATTTGAGCATTAATAGGATTTGTATTAAATAAGGAATTTATTCTATTGTAAATAAAATCAGAAATTATAATTAAACAAATATTCTTTTCTCTTTCTAATAACTTGACGCTATCAGCCCATCTGTGATGACTAAAAATAATTATTCTTAAACTCGACCTCTTTTTAAAAAAAATTAATTTTAAAAAAAACAAACTTATAAAAATTCCTAAAATAAATCCAAAGAATTTATTCTTTAAAATAATTTTAATTAATTTAATCAATAGGAGATTTGTTTTTGTATTTTAACCTTAACTTTTTGAAGAATATTTGATATTTTCTTCCCGGAACTACCTTCGCCATAAATATATTCTTTTTTATATTTTTTTTTCTTAATTTGTTTTAATATAGAATTATATATTTCTTCTTTCTTATAATCACAATCAATTGTATTTTTTCCTCTTTCTCTTCTTGATTGCCTTGTTCCTATATTAACAACTGGTGTTCCTATATACGCGCCTTCCCTTATACCGCTTGAAGAATTGCCAACTAAACAACTGGTTTTTGACATTAATTTCATGTATATTTCTGGTGGAAAATTTTTATAAAATCTTGCATTAGTTATTTTTCGTTTTTCTCTGTATTTTCTAAATATTCTAGAAATATCATCTGAACCCGCATCTGGGTTTGGCCAAAGAATTATTTTTTGCATATTTATTTTAATAATTGCCTCCATAGTAGCTTCTATTTGTCTTGTAGTGTTATTACATTCAGTTGTAACAGAATGCTGAGAAACCATAATAAATGGTTTTTGAAAATTAATTTTATCTCCTACACCTGAATCCAAAAATTTATTATTTAAATTAAATTTTTTTTCATTTAAAACATTTTTAGCTAAATCGATTCTTGGGCAACCAACTAGAAAAACGGTTTCTTTTTTTTCTCCTAATTTTATTATTCTTTCTTTAGCATCTTTGCTTGCAGGAAAATGTATATGTGAAAACTTTGTTATTGCATGTCTTATGCTTTCATCAATTGTCCCTGAAACTTCACCGCCCATTGTATGTGCTATAGGAATATTCATATAACTAGCTGCAATAGAAGTAGCCATATTCTCATATCTGTCTCCAACAATTACAACTATATCTGGTTTTAAGTGTTTAAAAACTGTTGGAAGCTCAAGTAAGCCCATGCCGGTTGACTTTGCCATCGTTTCTACAGTCTCGCCCTCAACAAGCATATGAACTTTATGATTTATTTTAAATCCGTCTTTTTTAATCAAATCAATAACGGATCCAAATCTATCTATTAAAGCTGATGCTCCAACAACAATTTGTAAAGTTAAATTCTTATTTTTAGATACACTTTCTAGAACAGATTTAATACTGCTATAATTAGCTCTGGATGATATAACTGCACAAATTTTTTTCATATTTTAATAATAATCTCCAATTTTTAGGATATAATCATCTTTCAAATTTTTTTTTGCTCTTTTTCCTAATATTTGCTTATATTTTCTAGGGCTAATTCCATATCCAGGTTTTTTAAAAGTTAAATCATCAAATTCAATTATTTGATTTTTTTTTATTTTTCTCTTTATAACTATACTTTTTTCAAAAATCATTTTCATTTTTTTTAATTTTCTTAAATTATTCTTATTTACATCATTTTTTATAATAATTTGAGCTTCATTAAGGCAATTAACCATGTTTCGAAATTCATCTGGCTCCAAAGCATTAAAAGCATCGCTACCATACATCTTTCTTGACAAAGTTAAATGTTTTTCAATAGCTGTTGTTTTATAAAATACAGAAAGTATGGCAGCTGTAATTCCAATTGTATGATCTGAAAAACCTACTGGTCTATTATATTTCTTTTTTATTTCAGCAATAATATTCAACCCGGCATCTTTTAAAGTACAAGGGTATAAGGATGTGCATTGCATTATAGTTAATTTTTTAATATCTTTTAATTTTTTTACTGCTAAATCTAATTCTTTCCAATTAGACATTCCTGATGATAAAAAAGTTGGTTTATTAATTTTATTTATTTTTTCAATTAAAGGAATATTTGTAATTTCTCCTGATGGTATTTTATAATTTTTAACTTTAATTTTTTCTAATAAATCTATTGCTTCTAATGAGAATGGAGATGATAAAAAGTTTAATTTCTTTTTTTCAACATAATTTTTTAATTTTTTCCATTGATTAATATTAAAACTAGTTCTTTTAAAATAATCATATCTTTTTTCTTTTTTAAAATATTTAGGAGAAGGAGCATTTCTTAAAGTTTCTGCTTCAGCAATATGTGTTTGAAACTTAACAGTAGTAGCCCCACAGTCTTTTGCTTTATCTACTAATTTAAAAGCTAATTTTAATGATCCGTTATGTACTGAACCAATTTCTGCAATAATGTCCATAACAACAAATTTTAATTTGGGTTAATATACTTATTATTTTTTTTTAAAATTTTCTCAGCATACTCAAAATCTTTCAAGTTATCTATATCAACAGAAGCCGTGTCATCTAACATAAAAGGTAAAATTTTTTTTCCTGACATACTTTTTTTTAATAAAATTGTAGAGGTTTTTGTAATATCTATTTCCGCTGTTTGCCAGTATGTTTTAGGCAACATTTGTCTAGGCAAATTATATGCTTCTTTTAAATTTCTTAACTTTAAAATTGGAAATAATTTATTTTTTTCAATAAACCACATTTTATAAGGAGTTTTTTTATTTAAACAAACAGATCTAAGAGAATCGTACTTTTTTTGTTTAAAAATTTTTTTTAAAGCTTTATCTAAAGAGTCTTTTTTTCTTATCGGAGAAGTTGGTCTTAAATTTACAACATAATCAGGGCAATAATTAAATTTTTTTTTTAAGAAATTTAACGCATGGTAAAAAACCTCAAAATCTGTTGACAAATCTTTAGATATACCTTTAGGTCTTATAAAAGGAATTTCAGCACCATATTTCTTTGCAATCTTTGCAATTTTTAATGAATCCGTACTACAAATTACTCGATTTACAATTTTTGAATTTAATCCCGCAATTACAGAATAAGCCAACAACGGATGTCCGTTCAATAACTTTATATTTTTGTCTTTTATCCCCTTACTTCCTTCTCTTGCAGGAATAATAGCTAAAACATCATTTTTTTTTGTCAAATCAAAACTAAGTAAACATTTTTATAAATTTTTTATAATCATAAATATAATCGTATACCTCGTATCTTCTATCACATATTACATTTATGATTGTATCATTTTCTAAATATTCAATATCGGTCCATGTCATTTTATTTATAAATAAGCCAGTTTTATTATTTTTTAACAAAAAAGTTTTTTTATTCTTTTTTGAAAAAAAACAATTAACCCTAACTTTTCCTTTTTGGCAGATAAGAAATTGATTGCATTTCTTGTGAGCGTGGCCACCTCTTTTAACATTTTTATTTCCTTTAATATAAAAAATTCTTTTTATATTTTTCATTTTATAAATTTTTGGTTCAAAATAAGATAAGGAGGCTTTTTTACCTGAAAAAAAGGGAATTTTTATCAAGTATGGCTTATTATTTTTTAGATTATATTTTAAAATTTTATTAAAATTATTTTCTATAATTTCTGTAAAATAGGGAAATGTTTTATCCCTTTTATTAAGAATTGGGCTTTTTATAGGCCACTTAATATTTAGATCTTTATCATCCCATTTTATACCTTTCTCATTATTTTTATTAAAATATTCTGTTGTTTTGTAATTAATTTTTGCTTTTTTACTTAATACACAAAATCCGTGCCCAAAACCTCTAGGAATATATAGATGATAGTGATTTGTATCAGATAATTCCAAAGCAAACCATTTTTTAAATGTTGCAGAATCTTTTCTTAAATCTACTATTACATCCCAGATTTTACCTTCAACTACCGAAAGAAGCTGGGCCTGCTGTTTGCCTTTTAAAAAATGTATTCCTCTTATTACATTTTTTTTCGAAAAAGATCTGTTGTCTTGAAGAAAATCTTCATTTATTCCTATGTTGGCTAATTTTATTTTTTGAAAAGTTTCATAAAAATAACCTCTATTATCTAAAAAAACATCTGGTTTATAGACAATTATGTCTTTAATTTTCTTTGGATTTTTATATATTATTTTCATTTCTTAACATTATTGGAATTTTTTAACAAAGAAATTGTGTCGAAAATTCTTTTTTTTATATTTCCTTTAAATTTGAAATGCATATCGTTGATATTTTTGTTATTAACCAAAAATGAATTTGGCTTTAAATCTATTTTTTTCTCAAATGTAATTTTAAGACTGGGTAAAAATTTTTTTATAATATTAACTAACTCAATAGTAGTTAAGTTATTAGTAACTAAATTAAAAGTTTTGTTATATTTCCTATTCTTAATTAAAAAAGTCATTGCTAAATTTAAATCTTTTAAATCTAAATATGGTTTTGATACATTTATAAAATTCTTCCATATTGTTAATGGTAAATTGTAAACTGCCTGCCAACAAAATTTATTTACTGCAGTATGAAATCTCATTCCCGGTGAAACGCCAGCAATAGTTCCTAATCGAAGAATTAAATAATTAAAATTATATTTTTTTGATTTAAATTTTATTAATTTTTCTTCTTCTAATTTTATTTTTGAGTAAGGAGTGTCAGGTTTTAGTTCATCTACAGAGCAATTTTCATCAACAACTTTTTTTTTTGTATTATAAACGCTTGTCGAAGACATAAAAATTAAATTAGCTTTCTTTTTTGAACATGCCTCAACTATAAACTTAGTATTACTAAAATTTGTTTCTTTATATATTTTAGGTATTCTAAAACTTTCCCAAGCATTTGTTAATGCAGCTAAATGAATGACAACATCTTCTTTTTTTAAAATTTTTTTTAAATTTATTTTTTTAACATCAGAATACATAAATTTATATTTATATTTTTTATCTAAATTAAAAAGTGATGAATATCTAGAGGTGCTAAGATTGTCAATAATTATAAAATTCGACTTTAAAAAATATTTAGGTAAATTTCTTATTAAAAAAGAACCTATATGTCCTAATCCTCCTATTATGTAAAAATTCATTTTTTTAACTTTAAATTTATATTTCTTTTATATTTCTCGTATTCAGTGAATTCAGGATAAATTCTTCTATAAATTCCTTTTAAAAAAAAATATAATCTTTTAGGTAAAAAAATTGACAAAACTTTGGTAACAAATACAGATGCTAAATGTAAGAATCTATTAATAATTATTCTCCCTACAACAGGGAATATGATTAATTTCTTTTTTAAACTTATTGGAAGAAAAATAACAGAAACTGTAAACTTGCATGATACTTTTAAAAAATTAATTCTAGACATAGCTGATAAAATATTTGGATCATTTGGTTTTCTTTTTAAATAACCTTCGCTATGAATGGTTTTCTTTAAATAAGTTTTTGTACTATAAGTAATATCACCCATTAAAGCCATGCTTGAGTTTATAACTCTTTCATTAATTATTGGGCCAGTTTTAATATATGATTTTATTACTTTAATTAATGTTTCTTTTTTATTTAAAGAATGCACAAGTGAACCATAGGCAGGAAATAGTAAGGGGTTTATTTTTCTTTTTCTTACTAAAAACATAGATATTAAATTAACTAATGATAATTTATCTGGTAAATTATCCCCTTTATAATCTCTTTTTTGTATCTTTTTTCCATTTTCATCTATATCAAATACAGTTGTTCCACATGATACAGATTTAGGATTTTTTCTTAACTGTTTTACTGACTCAGAAACAAAATTTTTAGAATAAAAATCATTAGGGCAGGGCCAAAATACATATTCTCCTTTAGATAAATTAATCGCTTTATAATAATTCATCCAACTGCCCAAATTTTTTTTATTTTTATTTAGTAAAATCTTTTTACTACTTTTTTCTACAATTTTTTTGCATATTTCAAAACTTTTATCTATCGAATTATCATCAGAAATTACAAATTCTATATTTTTATAATTTAATTTTAATAAATTTTTTACAGTTTCTTCTAAGTTGTCTTTCTCACTATTATAAGTTAGAAAACAAACTGAGACTTTTGGTAAACTATTCACTTATTACTTTATTTTCTTTAAATATCCTGACTGATTGCATGAAAAAAATAATTTTTTATCAATATCTTTATCTATTATAAAATTTTTATTATTTTTTAAAAAAGCTGCTACCGCTGTCATTGGATTTTTCTTTAAATCCCAAGGCCTTTTTCTTCCTTTAACCTTGCCGCCTATAAAATTTAAAATTGTATCGCATACAATTATGTAAGATTTCTTTGATACATACTTAGAATAAAAATTTAATTCATCTAAAACATGTTGGTGTGTATGATGTGAATCTAAAATAACCATAATTTTTTTTTTTCTTTTTAAATTCATTTTTTAATTTTTTATCAATATCTTTACTTAAAGAATTATTTTTAATTAGCTCAATTCTTTTTGAAAATTTTTTATTTTTTAATTTATTGACAATTTTTTTATCTAAATTTAAATCTATACCAATAACTTTACCTTTATTTATACTATCTAAAATTGTTGCATAAAATAAAATACTGCCTCCCCAAGCAACCCCAGTTTCAACTATAATATCGGGTTTAATTTCAAAAATTTTCTCTTGAATTACAATCATATCTGAAGGTGATTGCAAAATTGGTTCCCCAAGCCAATCCCATTGATAGACATAGCTCAAATCAGTTGCTATTTCATTAAATTTTTGTGAATAAACTCTTAATTTATTTGATTTACCAATGGCCTCTAGGTATTTTTTTCTTTGTTTCTCAAATAATTTTCTATTAAATGTCACTTTTTTTTTTAAATAATAAATTAGAAGTATTTTTAATTCTATTTTCTTTTTTAAAGTTTCCCATGGGTAAAGTTTTTTGTGAATAATGGCAGGGATCTTTGAATGGAACCATAGATATTAATTCATAATTATTAATTTTTAAGCAATTTATCAAATCATTTTTATTTAAAAACCTATAAGGAACTATATTCTTTTTATTAATTATTTGATTTGATATAAAAGACTTATTTTTTGTAAGAGGTGTATCTGAAAAAATAATATATTTTGGATTATAAGAACAAATTTGTTTAATTAAATCTTCCCACATCTCAACATATTGAATTGAACTACCTAAATGAATAATTCCAAAAATTTTTCCTTTAATATATTTTAAATTTTCAAAATATTTAACATTATTTACATGCTTATATATATTATTAGCTAATTTACAAATTATTTTATTTTCAATGACAGTTAAATTAAATTTAAACTTTTTTTCAGTAAATCTTCTTAATTTTATATATAATTCTCCAAGTCCTCCTCCAAAATCAAGAATTTCGAGTTTTTTTTTTATTTTTAATTCAGATAAAATAATTGGATAAATAAAATAATCATAAAATATAAAATTTTTTTCAATAAGTTTTTTATTTTTTCTTAATTTTTCTATCCATAAATTACTTTCAAAAAAATTATTATTTTTTATAGGAAATTTATTTAGAGTACCTTTCCATAAAATGTTTTTTTTATTTTTTTTTTGCATTAAATTTTATATTTTCTCAAAATTCTCGATAGTTCTTTACAAACATTACTTATATGTGTCTTGGTTAAATCTAGAGCGTTGGGTAACCCTATGCCTCTTTTGTTTAATAAATATGAAATTTTATTTTTTTCTTTTAAATTTTTTTGTTTAAAAACTGGCATGGAACTTAATGGATAAAAAAAAGGTCTAGTAGGTATGTTTTTTTTTTCTAATTCTTTAGCTAATTTTTTTGAATTAATTTTGTATGAATTTCCAAGTACGATGTGAGTATGCCAAAAACTATTATAAATTTCTTTAGTATCAATATTAAATTGAATATCAGTAAAATTTTCTAAATTCTTTTTATATTGATAAAAAATCCATCTTTTTTTATCAACTAATTTGTTTAGTCTTTTAAATTGCGCGTAACCTAGAGCTGCTTGTATATTAAAAGGCATGTATTTATAACCTAGTTCATCAAAAAAATATGATCCTGGCTTTCTTCCATGATCTCTTAGAAACTTGCATCTTTCATAAATTTTTTTATTATCAGTAGTTAACATCCCTCCTTCCCCAGTAGTCAAAGTTTTTGTTCTATGGAAACTAAAAACAGAAGCTAATCCAAATTTTCCTGATTTAATATCTTTATATTTTGACCCCAAAGACTCAGCTGCATCTTCAATAAGAGGAATTTTTTTTTCTTTAAGAATTTTCCTAATTTCAAACATTTTTGGCATATTCCCATATACTCCAACAACAATTACTGCTTTCGTTTTTTTTGTAATATTTTTTTTTAATTCCTTTGGGCACATGCACCAGCTATTTTTTTCAACATCACAAAATATTGGTTTGGCTCCTACATACGCAATTGGCGAAGCTGTTGCAATCCAGGTTGTTTCAGGAACTATAACTTCATCTCCTTTTTTTATTCCTAAAGACAAAAGCAATAAATGTATAGCGCTAGTACAATTAGTTGTCATTAAAGAAAAATTTCTTTTATGAAACTTTGCAAAATTTTTCTCAAACTTTTCAACATAATAATATTTTTTTTTTCCATACCAACCATTTGAAAGTGCATCTAAAATATATTTTTTTTCAAGATTAGAAATTAATGGTCCAGATACCTCAGTTGGAAACTTATTATTTTTCATNTTTTTTTCTCAAATTAATATCAATATTGTAAATTTTTTTTTTAAATTTTATTNTTNATGAATAATTAGGANTGTAATCATGAGATAGAATNTTTAGAAANAAATTCTTTAAATTNTTATTTTTATCNAAATCGATNAACCTTTGACTTAACATATCTTTTCTTTTAAAAGTTTTTCTTATTCTTTTTTGCTTAAATGGTTTTTTTTTAGTATTTCTTATAATTCCCCACTTTTCTTTAAAAAATAGGACACATTCCTTTAAAACCCTTTGATATAGGTCTTTCCCTTTAACAGGGCTCTTATAAAATATCTTTTTTCTATACCAGATTTTTCCTTCGTCAACTTTTTCATTCATTTGATGTAATGTTACGCCAGCAAATTCTTCTAATTTCATTGCCCAATAAACTGGATCTTTTCCTCTAGTATTTGGAAGATATCCCGGATGTATGTTTAATGAATTTCTAGATTTATTTAGAATTTCTTTTTTTATAATAATTGATCCCCAAAGATTGATAATCCAATCATATTTAATATTTGTTTTTATAATTATTTTTTCTATATTCTTTGTAAAAAAATTATATTTAATTTTTTTTTCTTTTAAGAACTTTTTTATTTCATTATTCTTTAATTCATTATTTGTTAAAATCACATAATAACTATCACTCTTAAATTTTTTTAGAAGGAATTTTAAACACTCGAACCCAACCTTGTAAGACAAAAAAACTAATATTTTCTTCTTATTCATTAAAAATTATTTTTAAGAAAATACTTAATCAAATTGATAACTTTTTTTTGATCTTTTAATTTTAACTCAGGATAGCATGGCAAACTAAGTACTTCTTTTGGTACTTTTTCTGTTTCTTCTAATTTTATATTTTGTTTAATATATTTTTTTTCTTTGTGAACAGGTATCAAATAATGAATTCCTGTATTTACTCCATTATTTTTTAAGAATTTTTTTAGCTGATTTCTCTTTTTACATTTAATTACATATAAATAAAAAACATGATCGTTAACATTCCTTATTTTAGGAACTTCTATATGTTTTATATTTAAATTTTGATTATATATTTTTGCAATTTCTTTTCTTCTTTTATTATTAAAATCTAATTTTTTAATTTTGATATTTAAAATTGCAGCTTGTATTTCATCCATTCGTGAATTCCANCCCATATGCTTGCTTTTTCTANTTTCATNCCANCCATATTGNCTNAATAATTTTAATTTTTTATCTACTTTTTTGTTATTTGTTGTAATTATTCCAGCATCACCAAATGCCCCTAAATTTTTAGTTGGGTACAAACTAAAACATGATAAAGTTCCAAAGTTTCCAACTTTTTTTCTTTGATATTTAGCACCATGTGCTTGAGAACAATCTTCTATTAAAGATAAATTATTATTTTTTGCTAATTTAACAATATTCTTTAAATCNCAACTTTGTCCATATAAATGTACACAAATTATAGCTTTAGTTTTTTTTGTAATTTTTTTTTTTATGCTTTTNGGATCAATTGTAAAAAAGTCTTTTTCAATATCAGCAAACACAACCTTTGCTCCTGACATTTCCACAGCATAAACTGTTCCAATTGCAGTATGAGACGGAACTATTACTTCATCGCCTTTTCCAATATTTAATGATCTTAATCCAAGATGTATTGCGTCTGTTCCATTCGCAACTGCAATAGAATATTTTGTATTTAAATAATTTGAAAAATTTTTTTCAAATCTTTTTACATTTTCTCCCAGAATATACGAACCATCTACTAGAGTTTTTATAATAACTCTGTCAAAAGCTCTTTTATTTTCCTTATAAGATTGATATGGTTCAGAAAAATTTATCACTTATTATTATTTAAATTTACAATTTTATCAGCAAACTTTTTAACACTGGGTCTATGAGAAATAATAATAACTGCAAATTTTTTATTATTTCTCTTTATATTTTGTAATATTTTATTTTCTGTTTTTATATCTAAAGCGGACGTTGCTTCATCTAATATCAATATTTTTGGTTCTTTCATAAAAGTAACGGCTAACGCAATTCTTTGTCTTTGACCACCAGAAATTTTTGCGCCTTTCTCTCCTAATTTTGTTTTTAGACCGTCTTTTAAATTAGTTACAAATTTATAACACTCTGCTAATTTGAGTGAAAAATTTATTTTCTTTTTATTTGTTTTCTTTGAATTGCTTAAAGTCAAATTATTTAAAATTGTATTATTGTAAAGAAAATAATCTTGGGGAACATATCCAATTAATTTTTTTCTTAATTTTGTTATACTTGGATCAATTCTTTTATTATCAATTAAAATTTCTCCTTCAAGTGGATTAAGCAAACCACAAATAATATCAACTAAGGTTGTTTTACCTATACCTGAAGAACCTTTAATTAGAAGTATTTCCCCGATTTTAAGTTTTAATGAAACATTTTTTATAATTGGCTTTTTATAATATGAAAAAGAAATCTTTTTTAGTTCTATAGATTTTAATATATCTTTTACTTCAATTTTTTTTTTATCGTAGTTTTTTTTTAGATTTTTATTAAGTTCATTTATCTTTCTATATGGCGCCTCGGATTGGGCAAGTTTATGTGAAAATTTTTGTATTCTTCCTACACCCTGTGTAAGTCTTAAAAACAAAGCAGCTAAAACAGCTATTTTTTCAATAGGAAATGAGATATTTACTAATAAATAATATATACCAAACAATAATGTAAGGGTAAAAAAAATATTTTGAAAACATCTAATATTTTCTTGGAAAAAAATAAATTTTTTTGTGTTTTGATTAATTTTTTCAATATTTGTAAAAAGTATCCTTTTAATTATATTTTCTTCACCTGAAACTTTTAAATGTTTTAAACTGCTCATAATTTCAACAAATTTTTTATTAAAAATTGATCGAACAAACGTATCCTTTTTCCCCAATTTTTTTGTTGAATCTATAAAACCTTTTAAAATAAAAACAACAAATACACTAACTACAATTGCTCCAAGTGTTATTTTCCATGAAACAAAAAAACTTAATGTAATAAGCATTAAAGATTGAAGAAGTGAAACTATTAAATGACAAGTTATAGAATAAGCATTTGCAGGTGCTTCTGCTTCTCTATTAATTGTATTTACAAGACCGCCCAACGATAATGAATTAAAAAAGTTAAATCTTGTAAATAATAAATTATTAAGAAGTTTTTTTCTTGATAATGCAATCAATTCCGACCACACCCTTGTTATTTGCCAAGTTGAAAAAGATAAAAAAATATGTTTTAAAATTAGCAATATACCAAATAAAATTAAAAAATTTTTTATTTCAAAATTTAATCCGATAAAATTAAAAATATTCAATATATATTTACTAAACTGTGAAATTTCATTTAAATTGTCATTTAATAAAGTTTCTAAAAAAGGTAATAATAAGCTAAAGCCGATAAGTTCTGTAAACGCAGCTAGAATTATAACTAAGACATTTATTAAAGTGGCAATAGGAAAATTCTTTACAGTATCAAAGGTAATACTATACAGACTCTTCATAGTATTTTTTTTTGCAATATAGTTAAAAAACATTAAGAACTACTATTGTTTATAGGAAAATATTCTTTTTCAAATAATTTATTACTAGCTAATTTAATTGAATCTTCTAAGGATTTATTAAATATAGATTTTTTAGATTCTATATCTTTTTTAAAATTTACATCAATGTTAATAACTTTACACCTTTTTTTTAATAAATTAAAAGCTTTATCATGAAATTTAACTCTAGGAAAATTAAAAAGTATAATTGGAGCGCCAATTCTTAATGCATCTTTAAAAGCAGAAGTATGAGGAGTGTCAAAAACTAATATTTCTTTTTTCCATAAAATATCATTAAAATCACTTTTTATAACTTTTATTTTTAAACCTTTTGATAGTTTTTTAATAATTTTGTTTGAAGATGATGGATGTGGCTTTAAAGCAAAATTAATTTTTTTATCTATTAGTTCTTTAATAATTTTTCTTTGAAAAGAAATCATAAATTCATCAGAGTATAAGTCTGTTGTGTTTGCATTATTTTCAATATGCTGATTAAGTACATAAACTATGTCAACATTTGAAAATTTTTTTCTTTTTATTTTACTTTGACTTTTTGTTGGTACCCAAAGAAATTTGGTAACATTATTTCTATTTAATCTTAAGGTTTTATTTATTCGTGCATTATTTTTCATTCCTTTAGCCAATGAAGGGCCAAATGTTACGAAAGTATCAGCCCAGTCAAGTTCAATTAAACTATCTTCAATTGTGTTATAAAAACCACTCCCTGTTCCATGATCAATAATTGTTACCTTTCCTTTATTTTTTCTTACTACATATGCAAATATTCTATTAAATGGATTCCCCATAGTTCCAGACCAAAATTCTCTTGGTGTTTTTTTTTTTTCTATTGTTTCTTTATGTTGCCTAAACCATGAAGTTAGAAAAATACAATTAAAATAAAAAATAGAAGAAAGTTTTTTTGAATTCTTTTTCTTGAATTTAATTAATGAATTTTCAAAAATAACTTTAATAGATTCTGAAATATTCTTGTCATCTTCTTTTATACAATTTTTTTTTTTTTCATACCATTCACTTAAATTACTTGTAAAACAGATTTTATTTCTTTTTTCTTGATATGAAATTAATAAATCACTAGGAGTAAAAGTTAATGGGTTTTCTAAATTAATAAATAATTTCGGTTTATAAAAATTACCAGTATCAAATATTTTTTTTATATATCTATTTATCTGATAAAAGAAATTACCTTTTGCTTTTGGTAATTTATTTAAAATTTTAATTCTAGGTAGTACAATTTTTTTTTTTTTTACAATTTTTTTTTTTAAAGAAAATATTTCTAAGATCAATGTAGATAAATCATGATAAATTAATTTCATCAAATCAATATTTTTGTTTGTTTGATTATTTTCTTCTTTACTTATGAAAGAAATGTATTCTTTTCTAAAATGATTTAAAATTAATTTATTTATTTTCAATTAGGATTCTTTGTTTAGGAAATTATTTTTTTTTTAAATTTATATAGCGTGAAAAAAAAATAATAAGATCAGACCATGGCCATTCATTAATTTGTTTGCCTGATTTATAAAGATTTTCCCAGTCGCTTTTAATTGTGCTTTTTTCCATATTTCTCTCTATACGCGTGCCCTGAACCATAACTTTTTTGTTTCTGGGTAGTATCAATCTCTCTTACACCCAAAAGATATTTTTGAAAATCAGTTAAGCTATTTTTAACTTTACTACTTAAATATTTTTTTTGATTAAGTAATTGAGGTAAAATTCGATTTCTTATATCTATAAGAATTATTCTTCTTTTTTTTCCTGAAATATTGCCTGTTCCACCATGCCATAAATTTCCATTAATAATAATTATGCTCCCTTTTTTAAGAAATACTAATTTCTCATTTTTATGATTTTTATTAACATCTTTAATATAATTATCTGGCCACCCTAGCTTTTTATGAGTCCCAGGAACTACTCGTAGCGGTCCATTTGTTTTATTTGTGTCATCTAATATTATTTGTACTAATACAGATTGATAAGCATCATTTCTTTTTTTTCTAGGAAGCCAATCAATATGTAATGCTTGCTTTCCTGTTCCGATTAATGGGTCTCTAAAATCAACTGCACCTATTTTTATATTATTTTGTATTATATATTCTGATGTTTGAACTATTTCAGGCAAAACTATTAATTCCTTAAATATTTCATTTTTATTTATTAAATTTCCTAATCTTCTAGCTCCGCTTTCAAAATGCTTTCCTTTTTTATAATATTCTTCTTTCCCTTCCCAACCAGCTCTAGATTTTTCTTTAGTTAATAAATCTTCAACAATTTTATGTATATTTTTTAAATTTTTTAGGACAAACTTATTAGGAGGAAATATTACAAACCCATTCTTGTCTATAATTTTCTTATTCTTACTATTAAGTATAAATTCTTTACTGATTTATATCCCTACAAAGAAGATCATTTAAATTTTGCTTTCTTTTAATTAAAACAAAATTTTTTTTATTAAAAGCTATAACAGGAGGGGAAAATTGTATAAAGTTCCATGATTGTGATAAACTATATGCACCAGCGAATGATGTATATAGAGCATCTTCTAGATTTAACTCTTTAAGTTTGATATCGTTTCTAAAACAATCAGACTGCATACACAAAGGTCCGTATAAATTATATTTCTTAATTTTTCCATTATTATTATTTAATTTATAAAAATTATGTCTTCTATATTTTCCAGAAGGCAAAACATTTACTCCTGCATCCAGTATTACAGAATCTAATTTCTTTCCTCTTAATCTTTTGACTTTTGTTACTAAGAAAAAACTTTCATCAACTAAAAATCTTCCCGGTTCTAAAATTAATTTTGGTAATTTTTTTTTAAAAATCTTTTTAATAGGATTTACAATTGCTTTAATATAATCATTTGCTTTTGGCACAATCCAAACTTTCTTTTTATAATCCTTAAATGGAAGATTTGTAGCAAAACCTCCTCCCAAATCTAAATATTTTAGTTTAATTAAATTTTCTTTTTCTAATAAACGTCCAAATTCTGATATTTTTTTTGAGGCACTTTGATAAATTTTTAAATTTATTAAATTTGTTCCTATATGAGTATGTAAACCTACTAGTTTTAAATTTGGCATCTTATTTTTTATTTTTTTTGCAACTTTAATTGCTTCTTGGTTATCTAGATTAAATCCAAACCTAGACCATGTCTTTTTTTCTAATTTTGTATAAATTCTAATTCCTATTTCTAAAATTAAATTTAATTTTTTAGCAACTTTTTGAACTATTTCTAACTCAGTAAAATTATCAATATTTATCTTACAACCTAATTTAGAAATTTTTATTAAATCATCCTCAGACTTTAAAGGTCCGTTTATTACAACATTTTTATTTAGTAAATTTAATTTTTTTATAATTAAAATTTCAAATCCAGAAATACACTCAGGGTATGCGCCAAAACTATGAGCTTTTTTTATAACATAAGGCAAATAATTAGTTTTAACAGAATAGGTTATTTGAGAATTTGGGTAATTTTTTTTTAGTGATATATTAAGCTGATCAATTTTTTTTTTCATAATTTTTGGAAAAAAAATAAAAAAAGGTGTTTCATAATTTTTTATTAAACTTTCTGCTTTTGAATCTACTAAAATTTTATTTAATTCCTTTTCGTTCATTCTAATTTAAAAAAAACTCTCCCCAATATCGCATCATTTTAATATTTGAAACTCTTTTATTACTAATTTTTACACCAATTTTTGAATAAATAGCGTTTTCTAATAATGAGTATCCTGCTTTTGCTGAAATAATAATAGGAGCACTTGCTCTTGCATTAACTTCATAAAGTAATAATTTACCTTTTTTATTTTTTTTTTGATATGCCATTTCCAAATTTACTAAATTATCAAATTTAATTTTAGAAAAAATATCTTCTAAATATTTTTTGATTTTTTTATCTTTGTCCACCATACCTTTTTCTAAAGATCCATGTTTTGGTTCGAGTCTTCTTTGAGCTACATAATTAATGATACTTCCTTCTTTAGCCAGCACGTCTACATTAAAATCCTCTCCTGCTAAATATTCCATCAAAATAAATTCTGAGGAAAATTTTCTTTTTAATATAATTTTTTCTAATCTTTCTTTACTTATAAAAAATTCTTTCTTTTTTTTTGTTACTTCATCATATTCATCAAAATTTGAATTAAGTATTCTAAATCCTCTACCACCTCTTTGATTTATTGGTTTAAAAACTACTTTTTTTTTAGGAAAACCTAACATTTTTAGAGCATAATTCACTTCATTAATATTCTTAGGTGAATAAAACTTTGGAGTTTCAATACCTTCTTTTTTAATAAATTCCATTAAACTTAATTTATTAGATACAAACCTTGTAATTTTATAATCAGAAACTAAAACTTTTACTTTAATTTTATTAAATTTATCAATATTTTTTGAAAAATTTAACGCTTCTTCATCTGAAAAAGGAATTATAAAATCTACTTTTTTCTTCTTACAAATACTAATTATTTCATTTATGAATGACCTAGAGCCACCTTCACTAACTTTAAAAAAGTAATTAGCAAAATATTTTCCTATAGAATCACTATTAATGTCAGTTGAAATTACTTTTGTATTAATTTTTTTTAATTTTTTTAAATGGTTAATAATGCCGGGAGCGTGATATGCTCCTCCACATGTAACTAAAATAACTATTTTTTTTTTCAAAAGAAAAACTAGAAAGAAATTACTTTTTTTTAATTGCTACTCCAAAACCACAATTAAAATAATATTTTTTACAAACTATCTCTTTAAAAGAAAAATTTTTATTTTTTTTTAATTTATTCCATGCTTTTCCAACACCAGGATACTCTTTATTACAAATATCATGCATTAGAATTACACCTTTACTATTTATTAAATTAATTGACAAATTTATATCATTAATAACATCCTTATATTCATGGCTGCCATCAATCAAAATCAGGTTAAACGGGTAAAAATACTTTAAGTTCATCTTTATTTCTTTAGAATTTGAATTCCCACATAATAAAGTTAGATTTTTTCTTTGTATATTAGCAAACAAATCATTTGTATTAATATCACAAGCAAAGTTATCTATAGCTACTATTTGCTTAAAATTAAAAAATCTATTAAAAATTGTATTTGTTCTTCCACTAGCAAATCCGATTTCTAAAAAATTCTTAAAATCCGTATGTTTCTTTTTATAATTATTAAGAAAAAAAATTAACTCAGATAATTCCTCGGGAATTTGCAATAAATGATTTCTACTTCCATCATAAATTTTATATCCCCCATATTCAGAATTTGTTTGATGTCTTAAAAATTCTTTAAATGATTTTTTTTCTTTATTTGTGTTTATACTTTTAAATATGTATCTACTAATCATAATTTAATATCTTTTAATAATATTGATGCATCTTTCTCTTTTACAACTTTTAATATTTTCCCTTTAATTTTACTTAAATCATCAATAAATAAGCCAGTTCCTGATCTTTTAAAAGAAATATTAAAATTATTTATTTTACTACCTATAGGTAAATCAACTTTTGCAACAATTCTTCTTCTCATAAAGTTTTTATTTTCTAATTCTTTCCTAGTATTTAATATATTTTCTCTTCCCATAGTTTTTTCTGTAAATCTTATATTTTCAACTAATTGTTTAAATTCTTTAGGATTAACAGAAAACCAATGGTCTGGTCCTTGAAGCTTATTATTCAATGTAAAATGTTTCTCTATTATCTTAGCTCCTAAACTAACAGCTATTGAAGGTGCTAAAGTACCAAGTGAATGATCTGAATATCCCCAAATAATATTTGGAAATTTTTTTTTTAAACCTACTATTTGTTTTAAATTTAATTCTACAGGTGAACTTGGGTAAATTGAAACACAGTGCAATACTGCTAAATTTTTATTTATTTTATAAATCTTATTAATAATATTTTTAATTTCTTTTAGACCTGACATGCCTCTAGAAATAATCATAGGCAACTTCTTTTTTGCATAATATTCTAAATTTAAAATATTATCAAAATCATCAGATCCTACTTTTATAGCTTTTATACCAATTTTTTTTAATAACTTAAAATTTACAGGATCTTGAACGGTTGACATAAAAATTATTCCAATTTTATCACAATATTTTTTTATTTGTCTCCATTGATCTATTGAAAACTCATGTTTTTTATATAAATTATACAGATTCCAAACTTTTTTTTTTCCATGTGATATCAGCTTAATTTTCTGATTTTTATCAGCACAAAACTCACTAGCTGTAAAAGTTTGATATTTAATACAATCAGCTCCAGATTTTTTTGCTTCCAAAGCCATTTTTTTTGCTAAAGAAACTTTGCCATTATGATTTATACTTGCTTCTGCGATTATAAAACATGGAAAATTCTCTCCTACTTTTTTTTTTTCTATTTTTATAAACTTTGTCATTATCTAATAATTTTTAAGAATTATTTTTGCAATATTAACGTTTCCATTTTTATGAAAAATATTTTCGCCTTTTCTTTTATATTTATTTCTAAAAGAATCCTTATTAATAAAATTTCTAATTACCATACTTGTTTTTTTTTATTTAAATCTTTATAAAAACCTAAATAAAAAGCACAATTATTTTTAATTAAAAACTTAGTAATTGTTCTTTGCGTTTTATCAAGTGAAACTAAAAGTTGAGGTATTCCTAAGGAGGCCAACTCTAAAGACATATTGCCTGAAGAACTAATAGCAAAATAAGTTTCTCTCATGATTTTTGATGGTTTTTCTAAATCAAAAAAAAATTTTATATTTTTATATAATTTTGGAAATTTTGTATAAATTTCTTTTTTATACTTATAAGCCCCTCCAAGTAAAACATAAACATTTTCATTCCTTAACTCATTAACAAAATTATTTAGAAACCATGAGGTGATATTATCTGGATCGCCAGCACCCATGGTAATAAGAATTTTATCAGGTTTTTTTTTTATTTTTCTATTATCAAGGAACTCATTTCTAATCAGATTAGTTTTTTTTCCATATAAAGGAATAACTGAGTGATTTTTTTTTTTAGTTGTGCCTATTAAAATATTAGAATATTTATTCTCTTTTATTAATTCATTTATTAATACTAGGAAAAAATGCTTTGAATATTCTTTTAAATAAAAATTATCTAAACAAAAGCTGTCACAAACCAAAATTGGTAATTTACAATTATTTAAAGTTGAAAATTTCTTCATATAGTAAAGATCTTTTTTTTTACCTAAAGGATACGGGCATCTATAAGATTTAAATCCTTTTTTTTTTATTTTATTGAAAACAATGTCATTATCAGAAAAAACAAAAAAAATAACTTTTTTAAAACCTAATTTCTTAAATCCTAATGCAAGTTCAATAGATCTTGTGATATGGCCAAGCCCAAGATCTGACCCCCCGTCGCATCTAAAAAAAACTTCTTTACCTTTCATAAAAAATTAAATAATTAAGAATCTCCTGACGTATAACTTGATGCCTCAGAAAGTAAATAAATAATTGCCCCTGTTAATTTATTAGATAAATCTTTAAAAGAAGTAGAAAAATAATTATATTTTATTATCAATCTTATATAACATCTCAGCAAATCTTAAATCTTCATATGTATCTATATCTATCGCTCTTTTTTTTTCTAACAAATAAGGCATAAACTTGTGGCATGGTTTATTATTTTGATTTTTAACTATTTGTTTAATTTTGTTGCATGGAACAAAAACTAAATTTCCAGTATCAAAATATTTTTTTTTTAAATCCTGTGTTCTAGCTCTAAATTTTTTAACATTATCTACTTTTATAAAATTATTTTTTTCTAAACTTAAAGATCTTTCAGGAGCTGATGAAAACTCCGATATGCTAAGTATAGGATATTGATATTTATTTTTCTTTAAAAGTTTATAACTATTAAGTATATCCTTTTTTCTTAATAGAGGAGAGCATGGATATACTAAAGCTGCAGCTTTAAAGTTTATATTCATTGATTTATATTTTTCTACAACATATTTTAAAACGTAATAAACTCCTACTTTATCATTTGCCAATCTTTTAGGTCGTAAAAAATCTATTTCTAAATTATTTTTTTCAACTATATTGCAAATTTTTTTTGAATCTGTAGATACGTGTATTTTTTCAAAAATTCCCGTCTTTTTTAGAAGGTCGATGGTATAAGAAATAATTGGTCTGCCTAAAAAGTTTATTATATTTTTATTTTTTATTCTCTTTGACCCACCTCTTGCTGGTATAATTGCAACAAGTTTTTCTCTTGCTTTCATTTTTTTTTTAATAACAAATGTACTTCAGAAGACAACTTTTTTTTATCAAGTTCATATTGAAGATTATCAGAAATTTCATTAAATAAGTTTTTTAAATTGTTACTTAGTTTTTTTGAAACACCTTTACTTTTTAGGGTTACAAATATATTTCTAAATAAATCATTAATATCTAAACCAAACCACCATTCTGAAACTTTTTTAAATTTATATTTCTTTATTAACCAGTCTAAAGATTTTTCCGTGTAAAGGTGTGTGTGAGCGCCAGATAAATGTCTGTTGTATACATTGTTAAAAATTATTTCTAAATATACTGTTAAACTAAATAATGGTACTGATAAATATATATATTTAATACTTCTATTTTTTCTTATCGTTTCCAATAAAAGTTTTGGATCTTGAACATGCTCTAAAACTCCAATTAAACTAATAATATCGGCTTTGCTTTTTTTAATGCACTCATTCATATTTTCTAACTCTATTTTTTCTAAGAAAGTAAATTTATTTATTTTATTACCAAAATTTATTTGTGTTTTAGAAACATCAATTCCTTTTACATTATTAAAACCAATTTTAAATAATGCATACACAAAATAACCTGAACCACAGCCAACATCTAGGATAGAATAACTATTTATATTATTAACTTTTTTTAAAGAATTTTTTAGAAATTCAGCCTTTGGTTTATATATATGTTTAACCCTATTTAAATATCCTTTTTTTGTTTCATTTGCATAGTTTTTTGCATAGGTAGCACCGTTTTGTACAGTGTATATTTTTTTGCAAAAATCTTCTGTATCAACAAATTGACCATTTAAATGCCCGCAATTACTACATTCATAGTACTTAACTTGATTATTAAATTTGTTAAATAGGTAAATAAGATTTTTATTATTACAATTCTTACAAACTAATCTTTTTTTTTGTTTTGAGTATAATTTTGCTATTTTATTTTGTTCTTGTACATAAAAACCATTTTCACTTATGAAATTTTTTTTTATTTTTAAAAGGGCTGATGACGATTTTCCAAATTTTGATATATTTTTTTTATGTTTCATATTGTTAATCCTCAAAACTACCTATAAACAAAAATATTCTAATTTTTTTTAATAGATCTTATTAAATTAAAAGATTCAGCATATTTAAGTCCTGATTGACTACCTCTAAAAACTGCAAGAGCCTTGATAGTTTCTATAGATCTAGGGTGAGGACTCTTTTTAAACTCTTTTTTATAAGCTTTAATAGCCAAAAATTTTTTTTTTAAAGTATTAGAAATATCAAAAAAACAATTAGCATTAAATGGGTTTGAAAAATTCCATTCTGTGCTAGATAATATTTCAAATGAATAAATATTTTTTAAAAAAATTTTATCAAATGGTCTTGTTGCTGCTAATGTAGCTTTATTAACTATTGTATGATCATTATTTACATCATATTTAGCATGGGTAAATATATTTGTAGGCTTAAAGTCATAAACGTGATTTTCTATTGTTTTTGTTATATTTAAGAAAGAAATCTGATCTAAATTTAAACATTGATAATTATTAAAAAAAATTTCGTCTTTTTTTACTCCTAAAATTTTTAATGCATTAAGAGCACATTGATTTCTATACTCGATTTCTTTTTTTACTTCATTTGTCTCAAAATCTTTTTTTAAATATCTGGCAGTTATACCTTCTGCTAAAAAAAGAACTCTAACATTAATTCCTTTGTTTCTTAAAAAAGCTATTGTTCCTCCACAACCTAAAACATCATCGTCTGGATGAGCAGCAACAACTAAAACTTTATCTTTTTTTTCAAAATTCATTACAATTCTTTAAATCATTTACCAGATATTTAATGCCTTCTTGAATAGAAGGCATTGGTTTTTTAATAATTTTTTCAATTCTTTTTACAGACATTGTCATATTTTTTGGACGGTAAGCCTTTAAATTAATTTTATCAACATTAGTAAATTTAAGATTTTTTTTATCTAAATTTAGTTCTTCTGCTAATTTATAAAGAAATCTTCCTTTAGATATTTTATTTTTTGCTCCTAAATTTAATATTCCTTTTATTTTTTTATAATTAATTAAAATCATAATATATTTACATAATTGTTTAACGTAAATGGGATTAAAAAAAATATTTTTAATGAGACTAATCTTTTTTTTATTTTTAATTTCATTTATAAACCAATCTACTAATGAGTCTTTGTGCGTTGGGAAATAACCATAAAAATTAGTTCTTATAACTAAACTATTTTTTAAAGATAGAGCTGCTATTTCAGAGAAATATTTTGTCATGGCATAAAAATTTTTAGGTTTTTCATCCTTTTCATTATTAAATTTTGGACTATCGTACAATTGATCTGTGGACAAATAAATAAACCTTACTTTGTAATTTTCAGACCAATCAACTAAATTTTTTGTAGTTACAAAATTTATTTCATGAGCTTTTACAAAATTTTCTTCGCAAAAATCTACTTTTGTAATTGCTACTAAATGTATTATTATGTCCGGCTTAATTCTATTTAAAAAATTTATAACTCTGTCTTTTTTAGTAAGATCTAATCTGTATCCATTCTTTGGTTTATTTTTGAAACCTACTGAAATTAATTTGTATTCTTTCTCCAAGAATTTTACTAATATGCTTCCTAATTTACCTGTTGCACCAGTTAAAAATAATTTTTTTTTCATTAAGATGCTTTTAGAAAAATTTTTGCAGTGATATTAACTCACCTTTTTTCAACCATTTTTTGTTTAAATTACTTGTATACTCAAAATCTTCTAAAACTTTTTTTCCTTGTATTTTTTTCTTTTTTATTCTTTTTTCGTCCCATCCAAGCGCTGTTGGTTCAATTAAATATCTATCATTACAATCATATGTATTTCTGGCATCATCTTTTGTAATCATAGTTTCGTGTAATTTTTCTCCTGGTCTAATGCCTATTTCATATAATTTTTTATCCGGACAAAATGAATTAATAAAATCAGTAATCTTCATACTTGGGATTTTAGGAACATATATTTCTCCACCACTCATTAAATCTAAAGATGACAAAACAAATTCTACCCCTTGATCTAAAGTTATCCAAAATCTTGTCATTCTTTTATCTGTAATTGGTATTTTTTTTAATTTTTTATCAATAGCATCTTTTATTATCCAATAAATACTTCCTCTTGAACCTATAACATTTCCATATCGTACTACTGAAAATCTTGATTTCATATTTGCAGCTAAATGATTTCCTGCAGTAAAAATTTTATCAGCAGCTAGCTTACTGGCTCCATATATATTAATTGGACTAGCTGCTTTATCTGTAGACAAAGCAATAGTTTTTTTCACATTTGAGCTAATAGCAGCATGAATAATATTTTCAGCACCAAAAATATTTGTTCTTATACATTCAAACGGATTATATTCTGCTGAAGGAACATGTTTAAGAGCTGCAGCATGGATTATAAAATCTACGTTTCTAGTGGCCATTACCAGCCTTTCCTTGTCTCTTACGTCACCAATAAAAAAACGAAGACATTTTGAAAATTGTTTTAACTCAATTGCCATTTCATTTTGTTTATGTTCGTCTCTTGAAAAAATTATTAATCTTTTTGGTTTATACAAACTAAGAACTTTTTTTGTAAATGCTTGCCCAAAAGATCCTGTGCCACCAGTTACCAAAATTGATTTGTTATTTAAATTTAAATTTGTTTTATAAAAATTAAATTTCATAAATTTTATTTTTCATAGCTACCGCACTCTAGTTCAAAAGAAGAAATAGAGTAAATATTTAGTCTTAATTTTTTACAATGGCTCAATACAATTATAAGGTAAATTTAAATTGATATCTCTACCTAGTAAATTAATAATCAAAAAAACGTTTTTATTATCTTTTTTTTCTTTAAATTTAGCTTGCTTCCCTTTAAATGGACCTTCTAAAATTTTACACAATCTCCCCATTGTAGGATTTTGTATTTTAGAAATTACAATAAAATTATTTTCGTCTTCTGCTGATTTTAAATCGTTAATATCAGAATTATTGACTGGTGACAAATTATTAGATAATGAAAGTAAAGAAGAAACGCCTAAAGTGTTATTAATTTTTGTCCAATTACTATCATTTAAATCAAATTGAACAAAAATATAATTTGAGAATAAAGGCTTTTTAACAAGTACAAATTTATTACCTATTTTTTTAAGTGTTTTAATAACTGGATAATAAACAACGAAATGTTGATTAATTAAATTACGCTCAGCAAGCTCTTCTTTTAAACCCTTTGTTTTAACTACATACCAATTAAGCAACTTTACCCCTACCCCTAACTAAATATTTAATATTTTTGGAACTATTATTTTATCTTTGTTTAAACTATTTTTTAAATAAGCTAACGCTTTAAAAGAACTCTTCATGTCACATAAAATAATCTTATCTATTTTTTCAATCGGTAAATAATTACAAACTTCTACACCAAAAAAATCTTTTTTATTTGATCCAAAAATAAATAGCCCTTCAAAGGCTACATCTAATTCTTTTGCTGTTAAAATTAAAACCTCAGTTAATTCACTTTGGCCAGATAAATATATTTTTTTAATTTTTTTTTTTTTACAATCTAATAAGATTTGATGACATTCATTTCTCATATTTCTATATAACTCGAAAGATGAGCTAAGATATTCGGCGGTAAGTTTACTTTTTTCCAAAAAACCTTTAGGTGTTAGATAATACATATATCTTCTTTTTGGTACTGATTTAATTTTAACCCACCCCTTAGACACGCATCTTTTTATATAAGAATTAGCTAAACCAGCAGATATCCCCAATTTAAAAGACATACTTCTTTGTGACGAATTAACTCCTTTGTTAATATCTGTCAAAATTTTTAAAATATTTTTTTTATCAGTTGTTGATTTAAGATTAGGAAAAACCTTCATATTACATATACATATTCATATTATGAACGATAATGTTCACATTGTGAACAATGTAACAATAAAAGGTTTTTTTACAAGAAAAAAAAAAAAATAACTATATTGTTTTTTTAATATAAATTAAGTAGATAGAGGTTTATTTAATAATTTATGAAATATAAAATTTTAATATACATAGCGCTTAATATTTCTTTATCATTGACCGCTTTTGCCAAAGAATCTCCAGATTTTCAAATAAATAAGGTTCTAAATGGATTTGCTAAATATTCAAGTATCATCCAGGAAAGTCCGATTTCAAAAAACTTTTATGTTATAAGCAGATTTGAGGGTAAAGCTTGGAAAATTATTAATAACAAATATGAAAAAGAAACTTTTTTAGATATAAAAAATAGACTTAGAAATGAGGATTATGCAGATCACGAGGAAGGTTTGTTAGATATAGCATTTCCAAGAAATTTTAAGGAAATAAAAAAAATATATGTTTCATACACAATACCAAAAAAAAATAATGATGGTAACATTCTAATAATTAGTAGGTTTAGCATGTCAAATGATTTAAAAAAAGTAATATTAGATACAGAAGAAATTTTATTCAAATTAGAAAAAAATACAAATGCCCATCATGCAGGTCAATTAGAATTTGGTCCTAAAGATGATTTTTTATATATAGGAATTGGTTCGGTTGCAGGTGAATATAACAAGGATGAAGACAATGCATTAGCGCAAGATTTATCAAACTTATGGGGAAAAATAATAAGAATTGATGTTGGTGATCACAATGGAAATTATAAAATTCCAAAAGATAATCCTTTTATTAATAATAAAGATGCAAAAAAAGAAATATGGTCTTATGGTTTAAGGAATCCAGCAAAATCATCGATGCATTTTGATTATTTAACAGGAGATTTATATATAACTGATACAGGAGATTCTTTCTGGGAAGAAATTAATTTTCAAAAAAATTCGAGTACCGGAGGTCATAATTATGGTTATCCAATGACTGAAGGGACTCATTGTACAATATCTAAAAACAGCATTCCGTGCTTTAAAAGTAAAATAGATTGGCCTGTTATTGAATATAGCCAAGGTTTGGGGGGATGTTCAGTGATTGGTGGTGGAATTTACAGGGGAAAAAATAAAAACTTAAATAATGCATATATTTTTACAGATTGGTGTAATGGCGAAATCTTTGGGTTAAAAAAAATTAACAATATTTGGTATGGGGCACAATTATTTAATGATATTGATGGCATACACCCTCACTCAATAGCATCAATTAATGGGGCAATTTACTTATCTAATAGATCTAATGGAGATATATTCAAATTAAATCTAGATAACGAAAAGAAAGAAATTTTTTGGAAAGAAGCAATACCGATGTTTAGTAGCGCTGCATTTGGATCGTTTTATGAATTAGAAGAAATAAAAAAATCTACTTCTTGGAAAGTTACAAAACCATTAAGATGGGTAATAAATAAAGTAAAAAATTTACTTAATTAATTTTGAACAAAAACTAAAAAAAAGATGATTTACAATTAAAATTGTTAAAAATAAAAAAATTATCCATATTAGTATTTCATCAAACCCAAATATAAAAACTGAGAATGGGCTTAACCAGAAAATAAGTAAAACTGAATAAATTAGTAATTTTAAATATTTTTTATACTCCGACTTATTTTTTTCAATTAAAAGAATTAAATTAGGTACTAATAAAATTAAAAAAATTAATCTATAATCCCAATTTGCTCCTAATATAAAGGTCCCACAAAAAATAAATGCGCCAGATATCATTTCTGGATAATAATTATTATAATTAATTAATTTATAAAAAGAAAAAAACTCTTTTTTCTTAAAAAATAAAATAAATGATAAAAAAATTGAAAAAAGAAAAAGAATCTTAGAAACAATAAAATAATTATTTTTTAATTCAGAAGGATAAATAAATGGATTTATAGTTTCTTGAAAATTTATTAAGCTTTTATTTAAAACAAAATTATAAAAAAAATCTTTGTAAGCATTAAGTCTGGTACTTAAATCTAAAAAATTAGATTCAAAAACATTATAACCATAAGAAAAAAATGGTGACTCTAAGGTGTTTTGTTTAATTATATTTATTTGATCAAAATTATAAAAAAAATAAAATACAAATAAAATAAATGTCATTAAAGATAAAAATTTATTTTCAATATTTTTTTTAAAAAAAACAAACACTACAAATATTGGATAAAATTTGATCAAAGAAGCGAAAAATATAATAATATATCCAAAAGAAATTTTATAAAAACTTTTTGATCTACAAAAATATAGGAATAATAAAATTAAACTAAAGATAAGTAGGTCAGTATTGCCTCTTTCAACTGCTAGCATTGATACAGGTGATAATATTAAAAATAAATAAATATAAAAATTATTTTTTGATTTAATTGTGATTAATTTAAAAAAACTAAAATAGTAAATAGCAACAAGAAGAAAACCAAACAAATATACAAAGTTCTGATTAATACCTAATTTAAGAAAATGAAGCCATATAGGCATATAATTAAAAAGCCTATTCCATGGATCACAATTTTTGAACTGATTATAATAATCTATTAAATTATCGCTTACTATCTTACAATCAACATTTACAAAAAAAGGATAAATATCAGAAAATAAAAAATTGTTCGCAGGAACTCCGAAAAAATACCAAATTTTGTTGGTTTCAATTCCAGATATATTACTTAAAAAAAAAATTAAAAAAAAATAAATTATTATTGAAAAAAGAAGATATTTCTTAAAATAATCAGTATTATTATTCTTAGATTTCTTATTTGAGTATAAAATCATTATGAAATAGAAAGTTTACAATGTAATAGAATATATCAAATAAAATATAAAGTTTGAAATGATTAAAATTATAAATATTGATGAAATAATGAAAAAAAAATTTTTTTTCATTTTTTTAATAAGTTTTTTTTCATCTTCACTACTAACATTCTACATAAATCTTAATTTTAACCTTCTAGATGAAAATTATGGAAGTCTGGATTACATAGGACCTGCGTTAATCTTAAATAACACCTCGTCTATAAATGATTTTTTCTACTCCTTGTCTTCTAGAATGCCGACTTACCCTTTGTTAATATCTTTTTTATTCAAAATCTTTGGAAATAATAATTATTTGTCTATTTTATTATTCCAATGTTTTCTCCACAGCATAACAACTGTAATTTTATTAAAAACAGTTCAATTATTTACAAAAAAATTTTTTTTAATTAGTTTTTGTTTAATTGCATTCAATCCAAATATGTTTTGGCATACAAGTATTATTTTACCAGAAACACTTTTTATTTTTTTTATTTCTATAGGTTTATATTTTTTTATTTGTATTTTTAAAAAAAAGTTTTTATTAAAAAATGTATTTTTGAGTTCTGTATTTTTTGGCTTTGCGTATATAACAAAACCGTCAGCTATTTATATCCCGTATATTTTATTTTTATTTATTTTATTTTTTACTTACTTCAAACAAAAAATTCTATTACCTAAGTGTATTATGTTGTCATTAATACCCCTTGTTATTTCTTTTTTTTTAGCTTCTCCTATTTATTATTTTAATTATTTAAATACAAATAAAATAACTTATAGTTACCAGAAAGGTGGCCATCTTTTGCAGTATGTATATCCATGTTTATCTAAAAAATGGGGGTGTGGTAGTAGAGACAAAGAAGCATTAAAAAAAGCAATCAAACTTCAAGAAGAAGCATTTAAAAATAATAAAGATTTAAATAATAAAGAAACAAAATTAAATAAACTAAAAAAGTCCACGATTGAATCAAAAATTCAAAAAGAAATATTTTATAAATTATTAAAAGAGGATATCGAGAAAGAAAAAATACTAACTTCTATTATTGGTTATTCTTCAAAATTTATGCTTCATACATCAATTATATTTCCTTTGCAGAAACACGGTGTATCGTATGAAGAATTTTCTTATATTTCATATGGTAAAGAAAACTTTAGTCTAAAAAAATATCATTTTTTTTGGTTACTACCGCAATTTTTTTTAATTTTTTTAAGGTTTATACAATTCTTTTCATTAAAAGGCATATTAACTTACGATAGAAAAAATATGTGGCCAATAATTTTTCTTATATGTATAAATTTGTACTTTATTATTGTAAGTTTTGGCGTAGGAAATTTTCGTTATAGAATGCCGATAGAACCAGCGTTATCAATTATGACTATACTAGGAATATTAAAAATAAAAAAAGAATTTAAAAGTTTTTTCATTACAAATAATAAAAAAAAATTACTATAAATTTAAAACAGTTTGAAATAAAGGGTCGCAACCAAAGCAAATTTTGTCAGACCTAAAATGCTCTTTAGCTATATATACATTTGTAAAATGATACCAGAATCTATTATTATATAAATTTGGCAATCTTCTTACCCTACATTGAAAACCAATTAACAAATCTTCAAATGGTAAAAAATTGTCTATAGTCATATGTAAAGACTCTTTCCTAATTTTTAAATTTAAGTAATTTATATTATCTTCTTCACGATATTTATTAAATAATTTTTCTAAAACTGAATTGCTAATTTTTCTTATTTTAATTTTACTATTTGAAAAATCTATTAAGAAACCAGTTCCTGTAGGTACAAAATTATCATTTGTAAGTTGTAAAAATAGTTTCAATTTATCTTTAAATTTAGAATTATAAAAATATTTAGTAATTCTTTCCTCATTGATTTTATTATAAGTTTTTTTGGTAAAGCGAATATATGATGAAATATAATTTTGATTTATTTTATAAAGTTTTTTTTTTTTTATATATTTCTTTTCTATTAATTTATTACCCCTAAATATATATTCATCAAAATTTATTGGGTCACAAACATTAACTTTAGCAATGGTTTTAGAAAGTCTTTTTTTAACATCATCAATTGAATTTTTAAAATTTTTTTTTCTTAATATATTTATCCCTACTTGCAGATTCAGAAAAAAAACCAGCGTAAGGTATAAAAAATTTGGAATTTAATTTTTTTAACATCATTTCTATCTCAAGCAACTTAGCTATTTTTGTAGTTTTTTTAATTTTTTTCTTTTCATTCTCAGAATAATTTAAAAAACATAATGGAAAGCCCGTTGCACCTGCAGCAAAAGAGCTCATGAAAACAGTTGTATTTTTTGGCAAATTACCACCATTTAAAGATCTGGAATCTACAGCTAACAAAATTGAAAACTTTCCTGATTTTATATATAAACCTGAGTCATCTCTAAAATCACCTGACTTAAAAATAGTAAAAAAAATATTTTTTGATTTTATCTCAAATACATCTTGAAAATTTAAAACTTCAATTTTTGTACACCCAATTGCTGAAAGCATTTTTTCTGATGATTTTGATTTAAAATTTGGAGTAATTATTTTTTTATTCTTTATGTATTGTAAAGTTTCTGGATGTAAATGATCAGGATGGTTGTGAGAAATATATATGAGGTCTGCTTCTTTTAAAATATTAACAGCATCATTTTTCGGTGGATATAAATGCCACCAACCATTATTAAAACATGGTCCAATTAACCATGGATCAGTTACAATTTTAAAACCATCAATATCAATAGACATGCAAGCATGTGCTAAAAAACGTATCTTTACTATCGGGTTATTGTTTTTAATTTTTTTTGGTAAATCTACAAAATGTTTATTATCTTGATATATAATTTTATTTTTATTTTGAATAAATTTTAATTTTTTTTTCCTAACATTTACATTTTTATATTTCAGTTTTTTTAAATCAAGAGTCCATCCATGATTCGGGCATTTTGCCGTACAATCTCCTAAAAGTCTAGGATTATACATTAATCTACCTCCAGCATGGTCGCAAGTTCGACTTATTATCCAATCTACTTTGTTATTATTATTAATTTTATAAAAAACATCATCTCGAACATGTAATCCTGGTTTTTTTCCTAAAATACTAAACGAATATGTTTTAATTAAAGATAAATTTTTTTTTGTATGACCAATTTTGTTAAACATTTAAAAAAAACTTTTAGTAGGTTAATTAATTTAATATATTTTAATTTTATATTATTTAAATCAATAAAAACTTAAATGTTTATAGTTTGGTAGCGGGGGTAGGATTTGAACCTACGACCTTCAGGTTATGAGCCTGACGAGCTACCGGACTGCTCCACCCCGCGAAAATACTTAAAGTATAGTTAAAAAAAAATTATTTTGTATTAAAAAAAAAAAGAAAAAACCGGCAGCGACCTACTCTTCCATATCTTAAGATAAAGTACCATCGGCGCTAGGAAATTTCACTACCGAGTTCGGAATGGGATCGGGTGGGGGCTTCCTGCAATAACCACCGGCAAAATAAAAATAATATAAAAATACTATTATTTCAAGTTAAATAATGATTTTTATTAATAATAATTTTATAAAAAAAATTTTTTTATAGAATAAGAAGATAAAATTATCAATATTGGTTCTATTGGAAAACGATATCTAAGCGACACAATGGTTAAACTATAAATAAAAGTAAAAAAAAATATTGTTACTATTAAAGGAAATATTTTTTTTAAAAATTTCCTAGAGTAAAAAGTAATGAAAAACAATGTTAAAATAAATACAAANCCATAGCTAATAGTAGAGGTAATTTTATATTTTAATCCACTATACTCATTAGCAGAGGGATAGAATTTCCAAAATTTTACAAATTTTTTAAAAGTAATATCTGCGAATTCTTTTGGATTATTTTTTATAAAATTATAAGCTTTTGTTTTAAAAACTTTATCTGCTTTAAAATAATCATGTTGAAAAGAATCTAAAATAAGCTGGTGATCTACATCTTTTCCTCCTATTCCACCTCCTGTTTTATTTATTTCATTATTTCCTGAGTATAAATGGTATCCGTACGCTAGATTAGTTGGGACAAAGGCATTATATTTTTTAAAATTATGCATCCACCATGGTGACATAAAGATAATCAAAATAAATAAATATAGTGTTAAAAACCTACAAATATTTCTTAGAGAATTATGATTATAAAAAANCAAAAATGCTATAAGTATGGCTGGNCCAATAAATATAGATATTGATTTTACATAAATGCTAATAATTATAGAAATGATTCCATATAAATATTTATCATTATAAAAATTCAAAATTGATAAAAATAATAAAAAAACATATAGAGTTTCATTTAAACTGCTTAATGAGTAAAAAATCGAGAACGGATACAAAGCATAAATGAAAGCTGATATTTTACCAACATTTTCATCATTAAATATTTTTTTTGATATTAAATAAATTATATATACAGAAATTGAAGATAATATTATATCTGCAAAGACAACTCCATAATTCGAATTTATTAATAAATTAGCAAGATACATATATACTCCGTATCCTGGCATATGAATAGCTGATGATACAATTTTTCCACTAAAAATTTCCTCACCAATTTGCTTGTGNGTTTGAGTATCTCCAAAATTAGGAAATTCAAAAAAAAGTAATATTATTATTCTAATAAAAAGACTAAAAAAAATAATATTATTAATATTATTTATTTCTATTAATTTTTTTAATACTTTCAATCATTTAACCATTTATCATTACTAAGATGAGAAGACCTTATATTGTTTAATCCAGAACGAAACTTTTGATAATGAAATTTTGCAGTTGTATTTTTAGGAAATTTATTTTGCACTAATTTCTTTTTTATAAAAAACGCATTAACTCCTAATATATTGCACCCAACTAATACATAACCAAAATTTTTCAAATTATCTTCTAAAAGTTGAAGAGAGGTTCCAAAATAATCATCGTATTTCCATATAAATTTTGGATCATATTTTATGCTCTTTCTAATAGGCGGGGGAAATTTAGCATTATATTCAACTACAATAACTCTTGGGCTAATAGTTTTTAATTTATTTAAAACATACAACTCATTTCCATCTATATCTAAAGACAATAAATCAATAAATTTATTAAGATTTAAAGATTTTATTTCTTTATTTACATTACTAGCAGTAATTGTTTTTTTATATATTTTAAGTTTGCCATTTTTAATTAATAAAGAATATTTTTTTTTTATATTATTCACTTTTTTTTCTGAACTTTCTAACCAAACTCCATCCCAACCTTTCATTAAAAGATAGGTGGTATTATTAAATCTAGTATTTGCTCCAAACTCTAAAAATTGTTTATTTGTTGTGCCTATTCTATTAAAAATTTCATTTATAATTCCATCTTCATCAGTTTGTGAAAAAACTTTAAAACCAAAAGGAATTAAATTCTTATTGTCTTTTTTAAATTCTCTCTTTTTAATAGAATCTAATTCTTGTCTTAGTTTTGATTGTAGTAAAACCTCTTTTTTATTCGTGCTATAATAAAATTGTAATATTCTATTAAAAAAATTCTTTATCATATTAGAAATATTTTTTTTAAAATTTAATTAATTTTTTTTTTTAAAAATATTGATAATAAAATAAATATCACTAATAAACAAATTACAGCAAAATTTTCATAATTTAAAATATCACTAATAGTTATAAACTCACTTTTATCAATAATTTTTCTTAATTGAGAACCCGCTAAAGAATAAATAACAGCATATGGAACTACTCCAAGCAACGTTGAAAAAAAAAAGTTTTTTGCAGAAATATTTAGAATAACCATAATCGTATTTTGAACGATAAATGGTATTGGAATTAATCTTAAAAGTAACAAATACTGAAATTCATTATCTTTAAATGTAAAACTGATTTTCTTTAACCAAAATTTAGCTTTATTAAAAAAAACTATTAAATTGAATTTTTTCAATAATAAAAAATTTGATAACCCTCCAATTGTTATTGTTATTACTGATAAGGGTATGCTTAAATAAAGATTGAATGAAAAACCTGAAAAAATTAGCATAATTGCTGAAAAAGGCAAAAAAAAGAAAAGTAATAATAAAAATATTGAATAAAAAAGTAGTAATGAATATAAAAAATTTTTATCAATAAATCTTTGAATAAATTCGTTATTTTGTTTTATGTAATAAATAGAAAAAAATTCATCTAAACCTAACAAAAAAAAAGATAGGATAATAATAAAAAATAATAATAAGATAATTTTTTTTGAAAAAAATTGACTCATATTTTTATTATAAATTAAAAATTAATTTAAATTAAATAAATTTATTGATTAATAAACATAAGAATATCTAGTATTTCACTACGAATTTTTTTTCTACACGCCATAAAATCAAGTTTTCGAGCTATTAGTACTAGTTAGCTTCACATGTTGCCATGCTTCCACATCTAGCCTATCAACGTGGTGGTCTTCCACAGCTCTATAAGGAAAACTNGTCTTGAGGTGGGCTTCCCACTTAGATGCTTTCAGCGGTTATCCTTTCCGTACATAGCTACCCGGCGATGCCGCTGGCGCGACAACCGGTACACCAGAGGTACGTCCACCCCGGTCCTCTCGTACTAAGGGCAGATCCTCTCAGTTTTCCAACAACCACGGCAGATAGGGACCGAACTGTCTCACGACGTTCTGAACCCAGCTCACGTACCACTTTAATCGGCGAACAGCCGAACCCTTGG
>PAWH01000006.1 GCA_002714055.1 Candidatus Pelagibacterales bacterium
ACATAAGAATTGGTCTTTCTTCACCAGAAATGATTCGATCTTGGTCTTATGGTGAGGTGAAAAAACCTGAAACTATCAACTATAGAACCTTTAGGCCAGAAAGAGACGGACTATTCTGTGCAAAAATATTTGGACCTGTAAAAGATTACGAGTGCCTTTGTGGAAAATATAAAAGGATGAAACATAGAGGAATAGTTTGTGAAAAATGCGGTGTTGAGGTCATACAATCTAAAGTTAGAAGAGATAGAATGGGACATATCACTCTTGCATCACCTGTGGCTCATATTTGGTTTCTGAAATCTCTTCCTTCTAGAATTAGTTTGCTCCTTGATAAGGCAATGAAAGATGTTGAAAAAGTATTATATTTTGAAAGTTTTATTGTATTAGAACCTGGAACAACTAGTTTAAAACAATTCCAATTATTAACAGAATCTGAATATCAAGATGCTTTAGATGAATTTGGATCAGAATTCACTGCCTCGATTGGAGCGGAGGCTATCAAAGAGATGCTTTCTTCAATAAATCTTGAAGAAGAGAGAGATAGAATGAGATTGGAGTTTAAAAATACTAGTTCTGAGATTAAGAGAAAAAAATATGTAAAAAGATTAAAATTAGTCCAAGCTTTTATGAATTCAGGTAATCTTCCTGAATGGATGATTATGGATGTGATTCCAGTTTTGCCTCCTGAATTAAGGCCTTTGGTTCCTCTGGATGGGGGAAGATTTGCTACCAGCGACCTTAACGACCTATATAGGAGGGTAATTAATAGAAATAATAGATTAAAGAGATTATTAGAGTTACGAGCTCCTGATATTATTATTCGCAACGAAAAAAGAATGTTACAAGAATCTGTAGATGCACTTTTTGATAACTCAAGAAGGTCACGTCCTATAGCTGGTTCTAATAAGCGTCCATTAAAGTCTCTCGCTGATATGCTTAAAGGAAAACAGGGTAGGTTTAGACAAAATCTTTTAGGAAAGAGATGTGATTACTCTGGAAGGTCAGTTATAGTAGTAGGGCCTGAATTAAAACTACATGAATGTGGTATTCCTAAAAAGATGGCATTGGAGCTATTTAAACCCTTCATATATTCAAAACTAGAAATTTATGGCTTGGCTACATCTATAAAAGCAGCTAAGCGGCTGGTAGAAAAAGAGAGACCAGAAGTTTGGGATATATTGGAACAAGTTATAAGAGAACATCCTGTATTGTTAAATCGAGCACCTACTCTTCACAGGCTAGGTATTCAAGCTTTTGAACCTGTTTTAGTTGAGGGGAAAGCTATACAACTACATCCTTTGGTTTGTACTGCTTTTAATGCAGATTTTGATGGAGACCAAATGGCAGTTCACGTTCCTTTGTCTATGGAGGCACAGTTAGAAGCTAGGGTCTTAATGATGTCAACAAATAACATTTTAAGTCCGGCAAATGGGAAGCCAATTATAGTTCCTACTCAAGATATTGTTTTAGGATTATATTATACCTCTCTTATGAATNCAGGGGATAAAGGTGAAGGAAATCAGTATTCAAATATCTATGAAATACATCACGCTATACATGCTGGANTATTNTCTTTGCATGCTAAAATTAAAATGCGCNTAGAATCTATTGAGGCGGATGGAAAAGAAAAGTCTAGTATAATTGATACAACCCCTGGTAGAGTTATAATTGGAGATCTACTACCTAAAAGCCCTAAGATATCTTTCCAACTTATTAATTGTGTGCTTAAAAAGAAAGAAATTAGCAATCTAATCGACACAGTTTATAGGCATTGTGGTCAGAAAGAAACTGTAATATTTTCTGATAGGCTTATGAAATTAGGATTTTCTCAGGCTTGTAAAGCAGGAATATCCTTTGGTTTAGATGATATGATTATTCCAGCTGACAAGCAGGATTTAGTTGCCAAAACCCATGTGTTAGCAAAGGAATATGAGCAGCAGTACAATGATGGTCTTTTAACTCGTCAGGAAAAATACAACAAAGTAGTGGATGCTTGGTCCCAGTGCACAGACCAAGTTACTGATGCAATGATGGGAGAAATGGNAAAGGAAACGGGACAGAGTATGAACTCAGTATTTATGATGGCGGATTCCGGTGCAAGAGGCTCTACTGCTCAAATGAAGCAGTTAGCTGCCATGAGGGGTTTAATGGCAAAACCATCAGGGGAAATAATAGAGACGCCTATAATATCAAATTTTAAAGAAGGTTTGTCAGTATTGGAGTACTTTAATTCTACTCATGGAGCTAGAAAAGGTCTAGCGGATACAGCTCTTAAAACTGCTAACTCAGGNTATTTAACTAGGAGATTAGTAGATGTGGCCCAGGATGTCATCATTACGGAAGAAGATTGCAAAACCAAAGAAGGACTGGAAAAAAGAACAATAATTGAAGGATCTGATATAATAGAAGGGATTGGAGAACAGATACTTGGACGTTATGCGGCGCAAAATGTTATAAATCCGAATAATAATGCAGTCATTGTTAAGTCAGGAAAAATGATAGATGAATTGCATGTGAGAGAAATAGAGCAGGCGGAAGTAGATAAGGTAAATGTAAGGTCAGTATTAACGTGTAAGACAAAAGAAGGAGTCTGTGCTTTTTGTTATGGAAGGGATTTAGCAAGGGGCACTCCAGTTAATATAGGAGAGGCCGTTGGTGTNGTAGCGGCTCAATCAATAGGTGAGCCAGGAACTCAACTTACTATGCGTACGTTTCATATAGGAGGAGCAGCTCAACAAATAGAACAGTCTGGTGTTGAAAGTCCTTTAGATGGAACAGTTAAGTTGGGTAAAGGCAAGATAATTAAAGACTCTGTCGGTTCAAGTATAGTGATGAGTAGAGATGCAGAATTAATTATTTTTGATACCAAAAAAAGGGAGAGATCAAGACATAAAATTCCCAAGGGGGCAAAGCTATTATTTAATAAAAATGGGAAAATAGTTCGCGGAGATAAACTTGTAGAGTGGGATCCTTATACAAGGCCTATAATATCTGAAAAAAGCGGGAAAGTTAACTATATAGACCTAATAGATAGAATTTCTATACATGAAGAAATGAATGAGGAAACAGGAATTTCCTCAAAGAGAGTAATAGATTGGAGAGNTAGTGCGCAATATAATAAGGCTAACTCTAAAATAAAAAATCTAACTCCTCGATTGAACATTTTAGGAAAGAATGGAAAGTTATTAAAGCTGGATTCTGGTGCAGAATCTTCCTATGAAATTCCAGTTGATGCCATCCTTAGTGTCAATGATGGGGATGANGTAAAAGCTGGAGACTTGATAGCTAGAATTCCCTTAGAATATAGGCTAAGAGATATCACAGGAGGGCTACCTAGAGTTGCAGAATTATTTGAGGCACGTAGACCTAAAGAGCATGCTATGATAGCAGAAGTTGACGGTAAAGTATCTTTTGGTAAAGATTATAAAGGCAAGCGTCGTATAATTATTACATCTAACGATAAAAAGGAATTTGAATATTTAGTGCCAAAAGGTAGACATATTATAGCTCTAGAAGGGGATGAAGTATCTAAGGGTGAGCAGTTAACTGATGGAAGTAGAGTTCCTCATGACATGCTAAAAGTTCTTGGAGTTGAGGCTCTAGCTTTCTATTTAGTAAATGAAATACAAGAAGTTTATAGACTTCAGGGAGTAAAGATTAATGATAAACATATTGAAGTGATTACCAGACAGATGATGCAGAAAGTGGAGATCACTAACCCTGGAGATACTACTTATCTATTTGGAGAACAAGTGGAAAGGAGGGAATTTGATTTAATAAATAGTCAACTATCAAAAAAGCAGTCTAAAGCTGAATCTATTCCAGTTTTGCAAGGTATAACTAAAGCAAGTTTGTCTACATCTTCTTTTATCTCTGCGGCTTCTTTTCAGGAAACAACTAGAGTATTAACTGAGGCGGCTGTAGGAGGAAAATCAGATATTCTTAAAGGGTTGAAAGAAAATGTTATAGTNGGAAGGTTAATACCTGCAGGTACAGGAAGAGTTATAAACAAATATAAATCAATAGCTTATNCTAGAGATAAAGAAATTCTAGAACAAAAANAANNCAANGATACTGATCAAAAGGAGTCAGCATAAGTAGNCTAAATTTTTATAGTGATTATTTTTATATTTGTTGAAATTATATCACACTNAAAAAAAATAATTTTTATAAAAAAAAATAGACACATATTGCTTGACTGTAGCAGACTTCACACATAACATGCGCCTTCGAATTTAATTTATATTATATATAATTTTATAGTATAACGTTCTATTTGTTGTATTTTAGATAGGNCGGATTTTTAAAAATTTTATACACTAATTTTTATTGAAAATTATTCGAAGAATATTAAGAAAAAGTATTTATGTTAATTATTAAGAGCAACTAGGGAATAGATTCTATATTAGGAAAACGAATATGCCGACTATAAATCAATTGGTAAGATTTGGTAGACAAGTGCCTGTCAAAAGAAATAAGGTTCCAGCCTTAGAAGCGTGTCCTCAAAAAAGGGGAGTATGCACACGTGTCTATACTACAACACCAAAAAAGCCTAACTCTGCATTAAGGAAAGTAGCGAGAGTAAGATTAACGAATGGGTTTGAAGTTACTAGCTATATTCCTGGGGAAGGGCATAATTTACAAGAACATTCAGTTGTTATGATCCGAGGAGGGCGTGTAAAGGATCTTCCCGGAGTGAGATATCATATAATTAGAGGAACTTTAGATACTCAAGGAGTATCGGATAGGCGCCAACGTCGTTCTAAATATGGGTCTAAGAGACCTAAATAGGGAAAAAATATGTCTAGACGTCGTAAAGCACAAAAAAGAGAACTTATTCCTGACCCTAGATATGGCGACGATATATTAGCTAAATTTACTAACAGCCTTATGAAGCACGGAAAAAAAGTAATAGCTGAAAAGGTCTTATACGGGGCGTTAGAAAGCATTAAAAATAAGACAGGTCAAGAATCCTTAAAGGTGTTTAAGGAGGCTTTAGATAATGTTAAACCTCAGATAGAAACAAGATCAAGACGTGTAGGGGGTGCTACATATCAAGTACCAGTCGAAGTTAGATCAGAGAGAAGACAGGCTTTAGCAATTAGATGGATTTTAGAAGCAGCTAGAAAAAGGTCAGAACCCACCATGCTTGAGAGACTTGCAAATGAATTAATGGATGCAGCACAAAATAAAGGAGTCGCTGTAAAAAAGAGGGAAGACACTCTAAAAATGGCAGAAGCAAATAGAGCCTTTTCTCATTATCGATGGTAAATTAGGGAAAAATATAAATGTCACGTAGTACTAAACTAGAAAGCTATAGAAATATTGGGATTATGGCCCACATAGATGCAGGTAAAACGACTACCACGGAAAGGGTTTTATATTATACTGGTCGCTCACATAAAATAGGTGAAGTTCATGACGGAGCAGCTACCATGGATTGGATGGAACAAGAACAAGAGAGAGGAATTACAATTACTTCTGCTGCAACTACANCNTTTTGGAAAGATCACCGTATAAATATTATTGATACGCCAGGNCACGTTGATTTTACTATTGAGGTAGAGAGGTCTTTACGTGTCTTAGATGGAGCAATTTGCGTTTTTGATTCAGTTGCAGGAGTCGAACCACAGTCTGAAACAGTTTGGAGGCAAGCTAACAAGTACAATGTACCAAGAATGTGCTTTGTAAATAAAATGGATCGTACTGGTGCTAATTTTTATAGATGTGTGGATATGATAAAAGAGCGTCTTGGATCAATTCCCCTNGTAACGCAGTTACCATTAGGAGTAGAAGCTGATTTTTTGGGGATAATTGATTTGATTACCATGAAACAGCTAAAATGGAAGGANGAAACTCTTGGTGCAGAATTTGATAGTGAAGATATTGGGGAAGATCTTAAANNAACTGCTGANAAATATAGGGAACAGCTGATTGAATTGGCCGTAGAGCAAGATGATGTAGCAATGGAGGCTTATTTAGAAGGGCAAGANCCCAGTGAAGATGTATTAAAAAAATGTATTAGAAAAGGAACTATAAACGGTTCCTTTGTTCCTGTCCTTTGTGGCTCTGCTTTTAAGAATAAAGGTGTACAACCAATGTTAGATGCAGTGATAGATTATTTGCCTTCTCCTTTAGATTTACCTCCAGTAAAAGGTATNAACCCTAANGATGATTCAGAAATGTCAAGAGAGCTCAAAGATGAGGAGCNNTTCTCGGCATTAGCTTTTAAAATAATGAATGANCCTTTTGTTGGTACTCTTACATTTTGTAGAGTTTATTCTGGAACGGTAGAGACTGGAACTTCAGTCTTAAATACTGTTAAAGACAATAAAGAAAGGATAGGAAGGATGCTTCTTATGCATGCTAATCACAGAGAGGATATTAAAGAAGCCACATCTGGAGATATAATAGCAGTTTGTGGTTTAAAAAATGTGACNACTGGAGATACTCTTTGCGATATACAAAATCCAATAATATTGGAGAAAATGGAATTTCCTGATCCTGTAATTGAAGTCGCAGTTGAACCAAAAACTAAAGNAGATCAAGAGAAAATGGGAGTGGCTTTAGGTAGNCTTGCAAGAGAAGACCCTTCTTTTAGAGTTACTTCTGATAANGAGAGCGGACAGACTATTATAAAAGGAATGGGAGAATTACACTTAGATATAATTGTAGATCGTATGAAGAGAGAGTTTAAAGTTGAGGCGAATGTAGGTGCTCCACAAGTTGCATATAGGGAGACAATTACTGGTGAAGCNGATATCGATTATACACATAAAAAACAAAGTGGNGGTGCTGGTCAATTTGCTAGAGTTAAAATGCAGGTAAGCCCAGGAGAAGTTGGAAAAGGATTGCAATTTAAAAATACTGTAGTGGGAGGAAATATTCCTAAAGAATACATACCNGGAGTTCAAAAGGGAATTCAAAATGCTATGACCTCTGGAGTAGTTGCAGGATTTCCCGTTACAGACGTAAATGTAGTTTTATATGATGGTGCATATCATGATGTAGATTCAAGCGTAATGGCTTTTGAATTAGCTGGAAGGGCAGCTTTTAGAGAAGGATTGCAAAAGGCGCTGCCTAAGCTTTTAGAACCTGTTATGAGAGTAGAGGTAGTGACTCCTGAAGATTTTGTTGGAGATGTTATAGGAGATTTAAACAGTAGAAGAGGNCAGGTTCAGGGAATGGAACCTCAAGGAGTAGCAACATTNATTAGAGCGATGGTNCCNTTAGGTACTATGTTTGGTTATGTGAATAATTTAAGATCATTAACTCAGGGAAGAGCAAATTATTCGATGTTTTTTGAAAAATATGANCAAGTGCCGGAAATGATTGCAGAAGAAGTTAAACAAAAGTTAGCGTGAAGTATNTATTAGAAAAGGTATAGAATTATGGTGGNAGCACATCAAAATATNAGAATTAGACTAAAGGCCTATGATCATAGAATACTAGATCAATCTACTCTAGAGATAGTTAATACGGCTAGAAGAACTGGAGCAGGCGTTAGGGGCCCTATTCCGCTGCCTACNAGATGTGAGAGATTTACTGTAAATAGATCTCCTCATGTAGATAAAAAATCTAGAGAACAATTTGAGATAAGGACTCACAAACGTGTACTTGATATTTTGGANCCTACTCCTCAGACTGTAGATGCACTTATGAAACTAGATTTAGCGGCTGGGGTAGACGTAGAGATAAAACTTTAATTGTAACTAGGATTTAATAATGAGAACAGGCATTATAGCAAAAAAAATGGGAATGACTAGGCTCTATTTGTCTGATGGTACTCATGTTCCTGTAACAATTTTAAGTATAGATAATTGTCAAGTAATCGCTACAAAAGATGATGAAAATTTAGGTTATTATTCTGTAACTTTGGGAAGTGGAAAGGCTAAAATAAAGAAAGTTTTGAAGCCTCAGAGAGAAGCATTTGCAAAAATAAAAGTAGAACCAAAGAAAAAATCTAAAGAATTTAAGGTTAGTAAAGAAAATGTACTAGATATAGGACAAGAATTGGGAGTGAAACATTTTGTTGTAGGGCAATTCGTTGATGCTACAGGAATTTCTATAGGAAAAGGTTTTGCAGGAAGTATGAAAAGACATAATTTTTCTGGATTAAGGGCTTCACATGGGGTGTCTATTTCACATCGTAGTCATGGTTCTACAGGTAATAGTCAAGATCCAGGTAGGGTTTTTAAGGGAAAAAAAATGGCAGGTCACATGGGTTCTCATAAGTGTACACTCCAAAATCTAGAAGTAGTAGCTACAGATGAAGAAAGAGGTTTATTNTTTGTTAAAGGAGGCGTACCAGGTTCAAATGGATCCTGGCTTTCTTTAAAGGATGCTATAAAAAAAGCTTTACCTTCAGATGCCCCTTTTCCTGCAGGAATTAAAAATTTAATTGTGAATAAGAAAGAAGTTAGTCCTACTCCTAAAATGGAAGAAAAAACAACGCAGGAAGCTAAAGTTGAGGAAAAACNAGTAGAGGGGGTANCACCTAAAGCGGAANAAAAANNGGTAGAGGAGTTNGCGCCTAAAGCAGAGNAAACNCCAGCAGAAGAAGCTAAGGTGGAAGAGGATACTAAAGAAGANAAAAAAGAAGATAGTGTTTCGAAAGCTGTAAATGACAGTGAAAAAAATATTACTGATAAATCTANAAAAANAGATAAATAAGGGCAGGCGATAAAAAATGAGACAAGATATTATTACATTGGAAAACAAAAAGTCCTCATTTATAAACTTGGATAAGTCTGTTTTTGAGGCNGAAGTTAGAGATGACATAATACATAAGATGGTAGTCTGGCAATTAGCAAAAAGAAGAAGAGGTACAAGGAAAACTCTTGAACGTAATGAAGTTACAGGTTCTCAGGCAAAGATGTACAAACAAAAAGGAATGGGAAGNGCTAGACATGGTGCCCCTAAAGTATCTCAATTCAGAAGTGGAGGAGTTGTACATGGACCAAGAGTNAGATCTCATGCTCATAAATTACCTCGTAATGTTAGNCATATTGCTATGCGGAGTGTCTTATCTTCAAAAGTTAAAGAAGGAAAATTAGTNGTTTTAGAAGATTTTACTTTAAAATCAAATAAAACTTCNAGTCTTAAAGCAAAATTGTTGAAATTNCCGATGGGNAAATCAGTATTNTTTGTGTCCGGAGATAAAGTGGATGAAAANTTTTGTAAGGCTTTAAGGAACATACCTAACTATGATGTATTNCCGTCCATTGGAGCTAACGTCTATGATATTCTTAAGAAGGATACTTTAGTTTTAAGCAAGTCATCAGTAGCAATACTAGTAAAAAGNTTATCAAATCAAAAAGATAAAATTCAAACTATNAAAGTTAAGGAGAAAAAGTAATGGCTACTTTAATCGTTAAGAATAGAGATTATGATGTTATACTTTCTCCAGTTATAACAGAGAAAGCCACAAGAATTCTAGAAAGTAATCAAGTGGTTTTTAAAGTATCTANAAGAGCTACAAAGCCACAAATTAAGAANGCTATTGAAGCGTTGTATAATGTAGAAGTAATTAGTGTCAATACCATAAACATCAAAGGAAAAAGTAAAATATTTAAAGGAATNAAGGGAAAAAGAACAGATATTAGAAANGCTGTAATTAGACTTAAAGAGGGACAATCTATAGATTTGTCAAGTGGAGTGTAAANNAAATGTCACTGAAACAATATAAACCAACATCCCCTTCTAGAAGNCAATTAGTTGCATTAGATAGATCTGCTCTTCACTCTGGTGGACCTCAAAAATCTTTGACTCATGGGTATAGTAAGACTGGAGGAAGAAATAATTCTGGTCGNATTACTTCTTGGCAAAGAGGAGGAGGGCATAAAAGACTTTANAGAATAATTGACTTTAAAAGAAGGCATGACGATATGCAGGCAAAAGTTGAAAGGTTGGAATACGACCCAAACAGATCTGCTTTTATAGCTCTAATAAAATATAAAGATGATAAGCTTTCATACATACTAGCGCCTAATAGANTAAAAGATGGAGATTCTGTTATAAGTGGAGATAAGGTAGATATTAAACCNGGAAATTGTATGCCATTAAAGAACATGCCGGTAGGGACAATAGTACATAATATTGAGTTAAAAATAGGAAAGGGTGGGCAAATAGCTAGATCTGCAGGAACATATGCTCAGCTTTTAGGAAAAGATAGAGGTAATGCCATACTAAAACTTCAGTCGGGAGAGCAAAGATTAGTTAGAATTGAATGTAGGGCTACGGTAGGAGCAGTTTCAAATGCGGATCATCAAAATATTAATTTAGGGAAAGCAGGTAGGTCAAGATGGCTAGGAAAACGACCAAATGTTAGAGGTGTAGTAATGAACCCTGTGGATCATCCACATGGAGGAGGAGAAGGCAGAACATCTGGAGGGCGGCATCCAGTTACTCCTTGGGGTGTATCTACTAAGGGAAAGAGGACTAGAAGGAATAAAAGAACAGATAAATTAATTATAAGAAGAAGAAAGTCATAGGAGGAAATTAGTATGGCACGNTCGATTTGGAAGGGACCTTTTGTTGATGGCTATTTGCTCAAAAAAGTTCAAGAAGCNACTAAGTCAGGTTCAAGACAAGTTATTAAAACTTGGTCCAGAAGGTCAACTATACTTCCTCAATTTGTGGGAGTTAACTTTGCTGTCCATAATGGTAGAAAATTTATTCCAGTATTTATTACAGAGGAAATGGTTGGGCAGAAATTAGGAGAATATGCTCCGACTAGAACATATTATGGTCATACAGCTGACAAGAAAGTTAAAAAAGGGTAGTTAGGNATGGGTAAGGCTAAAAAAGAAAATAAATTGCCAGATAATTGTGCCAAAGCTTTTGCAAGATCGATTCGATCAAGCGCACAAAAGCTTAATTTAGTTGCACAATCTATAAGAGGTCTTGAGGTATCAAAAGCTTTAACTCAGCTGAAATATTCAAAGCGTCGCATAGCTCAAGATGTCAANAAAGTTCTTCAGTCTGCGATAGCTAACGCAGAAAACAATCATAGTTTAGATATTGATAGATTATTAGTTGAAGAGGCTTATGTAGGTAAGGCTATAGTAATGAAGAGGTTTCGCCCTAGAGCTAGAGGCAGGGGCGGGAGAATTCTCAAACCTATTAGCAATTTAACTATAATTGTTTCCGAAAAACAGGAGGATGCCGATGGGACAAAANGTTAACCCGATAGGACTTAGGNTAGGAATTAATAGAACTTGGGATTCTCGTTGGTATGCTTCGGGAAANNCTTATACAAAGTTATTAAGAGAAGATTTAAAAATTAGGGATTTTTTAAAAAAACGTTTAAAAGGAGCTGCTGTAAGTAGAATTATAGTAGAGAGGCCAACAAAAATTGCTAGAGTGACTCTTTATACAGCTCGTCCTGGCCTAATTATTGGTAGAAAAGGATCAGAAATTGAACTATTGAGAAATGCTCTTTCAGCCATGACTGATGGAGAAGTACAGTTGAATATAGTAGAAATTAGAAAGCCTGAAATTGAAGCTCAACTAGTAGCTGACANTGTTGCNGANCAACTTGAAANAAGANTTGCTTTCAGAAGAGCAATGAAAAGAGCTGTTCAATCTGCTATAAGGCAGGGAGCTGAAGGGATCAGGATAAATACAGGTGGAAGACTNGGAGGAGCAGAAATAGCCAGAATAGAGTGGTATAGAGAAGGAAGAGTCCCTCTTCATACGTTGAGAGCAGATATTGATTATGGAGTAGCAACTGCACAAACTGCTTATGGAAATTGTGGTGTAAAAGTATGGATATTTAGGGGAGAAATTATGGCACATGATCCTATGGCTATGGATTTGTCTAGAAGCAANCAACAGGGAGCACCTAGGTAAGGTGAGTATAATATGCTAAGTCCAAAAAAGACTAAATTTAGAAAAGCACATAAAGGTCGCATACACGGAAATGCCAAAGGGGGTACAGTGCTCAATTTNGGATCTTATGGTATGAAAGCATTACAGCCTAATCGTATTACAGCTAGACAGATAGAAGCAGCTAGAAGNGCTATAACTCGGCATATAAAGAGACAAGGTCGTGTATGGATAAGGGTATTTCCGGATGTTCCTGTTTCAAAAAAACCTGTAGAAGTTAGAATGGGTAAAGGAAAAGGAACTCCCGAATTTTGGGCTTGTAGAATTAAGCCGGGTAGAGTGATGTTTGAATTAGACGGTGTTTCAGAGTCTCTAGCCAAAGAGGCTTTTGAATTAGCATCTGCTAAATTACCACTTAAAACTNNGTTTATTTCTAGATAATATGGGTATAAAATGAAATATAATGATATAAAACAAAAGACAGATGATGAATTAAAAACTGAACTGCTTTTNCTAAAAAAAGAACAGTTTAATTTAAGATTCCAAAAGTCTTCNGGACAATTAGAAAATTCTTCAAGAATTAGAAANATTAGAAGANATATAGCTAGAATTAATACCTCTATAGTTGAACGAAAGGGAAAAGAAAAAGATGCCTAGAAGAATTTTACAAGGTACAGTTGTTAGGGATTCTAATAATAAGACTATTATTGTTAAGGTGGAAAGAAGGGTAAGACATCCGCTTTATAAAAAAACAATAAGAAGGTCTAACAGTTTNCATGTNCATGATNAGGCAAATACCTATAAGATTGGAGATAAGGTGAGAATTATAGAGTGCAAACCTATTTCAAAGAAAAAATCCTGGTCCATTGTNCAGGAAGNNAAATAATAAANGAAAAGCGGAAGAAATGATTCAAACTGAAACTAAATTAAATATAGCAGATAATTCCGGCGCAAAAAAAGTGCAATGCATTAAGGTGCTTGGTGGTTCAAAAAGAAAATATGCTGCAGTAGGNGATGTTATTGTTGTGTCTNTTAAGGAAGCTATTCCAAGAGGTAGAGTNAAAAAAGGAGATATTCACAGAGCTGTCGTAGTAAGAACTTCTAAGGAGATAAGAAGAGTCGATGGCAGCGCCATAAGATTTGATACTAATGCTGCAGTTTTAATTAACAATCAACTAGAACCAATAGGTACTAGAATATTTGGCCCCGTTACTAGAGAACTTAGAGCAAAAAACTTTATGAAAATAGTTTCATTGGCTCCGGAGGTTTTATAATGNCANCTCGTTTAAAANTTAAAAAAGGAGATAAGGTGATTGTAATTAACGGACGTGACAAAGGTAAGTCAGGAGAAATCTTATCTGTTTTTACTAAAAATAATAGAATTTTGGTTAGAGGCGTAAATATAGTAAAACGCCATACTGCACCGAGTCAAGCATCGCAAGGNGGAATTATAGATAAGGAGATCTCGATACATATTTCAAATATTGCCCATATAGATCCTAAAGATTCTAAAGCCACTAGGGTAGGTTACAAGTTTCTGGATGATGGAAGAAAGGTNCGTTTTTCAAAACGTTCAGGAGACCTTATTGATTAATAGGAAAATGATAAAATGATTGCACGCTTAAGANAGTTATATGAAAAAGATTTAAAAGGACAACTTATGAAAGAGTTGTCTTTGAATAATATTAATCAGGTTCCCAGATTGGAGAAGATTGTNTTAAACATGGGACTTGGTGAGGCAGCATCNGATCGTGGAAAAATTGAAGGAGCAATGAAAGATTTATCACAAATTTCAGGACAGAAGGCGGTAACTACAAAGGCAAAAAAATCAGTTGCTAGTTTTAAATTGAGAGAAGGAATGAATATAGGTTGTAAAGTAACATTAAGAAAAGACAGAATGTATGAATTTTTAGATAGATTAATAAATATTTCCNTACCTAGAGTGAGAGATTTTAGAGGAATAAGTACTAAAAGTTTTGATAAAAGAGGAAATTATGCTTTNGGTATAAAAGAACAAATAGTTTTTCCNGAAATTAATTATGATGATGTGGACTCGATAAGAGGTTTAGATATAGTAATTTGTACTTCAGCTAGGTCTGATGAAGAAGGCTTTGCTCTTTTAAAAAAATTTAATTTTCCATTTAGANTAGAAGAACCTAAAGAAGTTGAACAAAAAACGTCATCTATACAAGAACTAAAACAATCACTTCCTACGGAAGAGGAGAAAGAAGTTACATCTAAGGAAGAGGCTATATCTAAGGATGAAGTAGACTCCGAGGAACAGGCAGTGATAGAAGAAACCAATCA
>PAWH01000007.1 GCA_002714055.1 Candidatus Pelagibacterales bacterium
AGGGTTTACTTCCAAAATATATATATCTACACCAGTATTAGAATTCTTAATGGCAAATTGTATGTTCATTAGTCCAATCACATTTAATGATTTAGAGATAATTTTAGATTGTTTTTCTATTTCTTTTATTACTTTTTTAGATAAAGTATGCGGTGGAAGCGCACAAGCAGAGTCTCCAGAATGCACACCTGCCTCTTCTATATGCTCCATTATTCCTGCTATAATAGTGGTATTTCTATCTGCTATAACATCTACATCAACTTCCGTTGCATCGGATAAAAAGCTATCGATAAGTATAGGAGATTTTCCAAATAGCTTTACCGTTTTATTCACATAGCTTTTCAAAGTTTCTTTGTCATGTATTATTGCCATAGCTCTTCCTCCTAACACATAGGATGGTCTTACTAAAACCGGAAAGCCAATTCTATCAGCAATTTTTATAGCTTCTGACGAAAGGTTACATATTCCATGAGGTGGTTGAAGCAATTTTAGAGATTTAATTAGTTTGGTAAATTTGTCTCTATCTTCTGCTAAATCTATCATTTTTGGAGAGGTNCCAATGATAGGGATATCNTTTTTTTCTAAAAATCCGGAAAGTTTTAACGGAGTTTGTCCACCATATTGAACAATACAACCTTTAATTAAACCATTTTTAGATTCATTANTAATAATTTCTATAACATCTTCCTCCGTGAGTGGCTCAAAGTANAGCCGGTCTGAGGTATCATAATCTGTTGAAACTGTTTCGGGGTTACAGTTNATCATAATAGTTTCGTATCCTATTGTCTTTAACGCATATGCAGCATGAACACAGCAATAATCAAACTCTATTCCTTGNCCTATTCTATTTGGTCCTCCACCTAAAATAATTATTTTTTTCTTATTGGTAACAAAAGATTCATCTGAATAGTAATCGTTTTCGATGCTTGATCTTTCATATGATGAGTATAGATATGGAGTTTTTGCTTCAAACTCTGCAGCACAACTATCTATTCTTTTGTATGAAGGCTTTACATCTAATTTTCTTCTGATNCTTCTTACTTTATCAGGATCTGTATTAGTTAAAAAGGCGATACGAGAGTCAGANAATCCTTTAGATTTTAAGTAAAATAATTCTTCTTTATTNNTAGGGCAACTTCTCNTGTTTAAAGTTTTTTCAATATTTATTATNTCTTCTATTTGTGAAAGAAACCAAGTATCAATTTTACTNGCATTATGAATTTCCTTTATACTTAGTCCTTCACGAAGTGCCTGTGCTATATACAGTATTCTTTCTGGTGTTGGTCTACTTAGAACCTCATATATGGATTCTTTATCCTCACCCCTAGTGTAATTAGGAATAATTATATTTGTAAATCCATCTAAGTCCGTTTCCGTTGATCTTAAAGCTTTCTGAATAGATTCTTGAAAACTTCTTCCTATTGACATTGTTTCCCCTACTGATTTCATTGAAGNGGTAAGAGTGTTATCAGCTCCTGTAAATTTTTCAAAAGCAAACCTTGGAATTTTAGTTACTACATAATCTATTGAGGGCTCAAAAGATGCTGGAGTAGTTTTAGTGATATCATTTTGAATTTCATCAAGTGTATATCCTACNGCCAATCTTGCTGCCACTTTTGCAATTGGAAATCCCGTCGCTTTAGATGCTAAAGCTGAGGACCTAGAAACTCTTGGGTTCATTTCTATTATTACCATCTTGCCATTATTTGGATTAATAGCAAATTGTACATTTGATCCTCCGGTTTCTACCCCTATTTCTCTAAGTACTTTTATGGAAGCATTCCTCATTCTTTGATATTCTTTATCAGTTAGAGTTAAAGCTGGTGCGACGGTAATAGAATCTCCTGTGTGTACNCCCATAGGGTCAATATTTTCAATAGAGCAAATTATGATAGCGTTATCATTTTTATCTCTTACTACCTCCATTTCAAACTCTTTCCAACCTATTACTGATTCTTCTATCAATACAGATTCTACTGGGGAGGCATCTAGTCCTCTAGAAACAATTTCCTCAAATTCAGTTTTATTGTAAGCAATTCCACCGCCAGTNCCCCCTAGGGTAAATGAAGGTCTAATGATTACTGGAAGCCCTATTTTTTTTAATGACAGATGCGCTTCCTGNATATTATGTGCTAATATCCCTTTAGGAGTTTCTAATCCAATATTNTCCATAGCTTTCTTAAACAGTTCTCTGTCCTCTGCTTTTTCAATAGCTTTAAACGATGCTCCTATCAGTTCTACTTTATGTTTTTTTAATACACCTCTACGAGATAGACTCATCGCTANATTAAGTGCTGTCTGTCCNCCCATTGTGGGTAGAAGNGCATCAGGATTTTCCTTCTCGATAATTTTTGTTACCATTTCTGGAGTAATAGGTTCAATATACGTAGAATGAGCAAAATCAGGGTCCGTCATAATAGTTGCAGGATTAGAATTGACTAGGATTATCTTATATCCTTCTTCCTTTAAAANTTTACAAGCCTGAGANCCTGAATAATCAAATTCACAAGCNTGNCCTATTATTATAGGTCCTGCACCTATAATTAGAATAGATTTTATGTCTTTACGTTTTGGCATTTTGTTTATTATTTACAATTGCTTTTAAAAATATATCAAAAAAATTACCTGTATCTTGAGGGCCTGGAGAAGCTTCTGGATGGTATTGTACAGAAAGTATNGGTTTGTTCTTTACTTTTAATCCTTCTAATACTCCATCAAATAAAGATGTATGAGTTTCTATGATTTGCTTATTTAAAGTAGATCTTTTAACAACAAACCCATGATTTTGACTAGTTATTTCTACCTTNTTTCTCTTAATGTTTTTAACGGGTTGGTTAGCACCTCTATGACCTATAGACATTTTTTCAGTTTTTGCATTTAAGGCTAAAGCAATGAGTTGATGACCCAAACAAATTCCAAATATTGGTATATTAGTTTTGAATAATTTTTTTAATAGGGGAGTTGAATGTTTACTAGTAGCCTCAGGATCTCCTGGTCCATTGGATAAAAATATTCCATCAGGCTTAAAGTTCATAATAGTTTTATAGTCAGTTTGGGCAGGTAAAACTTTAATTTTAAAATTACGATCAGCTAACATTCTTAATATATTAAATTTTACTCCAAAATCTATAACTACAATGTTATATTTTGTTGAAGTGTTTTTAATATTTAAATTTTCATCTCTATGATCTAGGTCATAGCTTTTTACTGACCAATTGTAGCTAGTTTTGGTGGTTACTATACTAGTTAGGTCAGAATTTTTTATTCCTTTCCATGATTGCACTTTTTTTATTGCTTTTTTGATAATTTGTTTATTTATAACCCCACTAATTATCATTCCGTTTAAGAAACCATTGTTTCTTATCATTGATGTTATAGAGCGAGTATCAATCCCCTGAATACCGATAATTTTTTTCTCTTTTAACCAATGGTTAAAGTTTTGGGTAGATCTATAGTTAGATGAAAGATCTGAAATTTCTCTTATTATTATTCCTTTGGCTGCTGGTTTTTTTGATTCATTATCATCTAAATTAGTTCCAACTATACCTATGTGCGGAAAAGTAAAGGTAATAATTTGATTTGCGTATGATGGATCAGTTATAATTTCTTGATAACCGGTCATAGAAGTATTAAAACATATCTCTCCAAGGGTTTTTCCTTTTAGCCCAATACTTTGACCCCAAAAAATTTTTTCATTTTCTAAAACTAATACTGCATTCTTTCTTTTAATAAATTTTTTAAGCTTTTGATTTACTTGGACAGTCATTTAGTTAAAAAAAATCCCATTAAAAATAAAATTGTGTTGTTTTATAATTTATATTTTTGCTGGTAACCCTAATCAAATCATCTATATTGGTCAATGAAAAGTAAAGNAATNAAATTATAATTNATTTAAAATTAAAGTTATTAATTTTTATTGGAATGAGTAAAATTAACTTTTGAGGATATAATGTTAAGAGATAGGTTCAAATCAGAATTACAAAAAGCTATGAAATCTAGGGAANCACTTAAAGTTTCTACCTTAAGACTTATTTTAGCTGCAATTAAAGACAGAGACTTGGATTCTAGGAGCAAAGGTAATGGGGATGCTATAGCAGATTCTAATATCCTTGAAATCTTGTCTAAAATGGTTAAGCAAAGAAAGGAAAGTATTTCTGCTTATAAAAAGGCAGGAAGGAATGATTTAGCTGATCAAGAAGATAATGAGATAAAAATTATTTNAGAGTTTTTGCCTCAAAAGTTGACTAATGGAGAATTAAAAAAAATTATTGAGGACACCATTAGTGCTACGAATTCTGAAACTATAAGAGATCTGGGAAAGGTAATGGCAGAGATAAAAAATAACTACGCGGGAAGATGTGATCTTGCAGAGGTTAGTAATATACTTCGTAAACGTTTGGGAGGATAATTACTTAGCCGATGTCTTTTGATGATCAATTAATTAATGAGATTAATGAAAAAATTCTATTATCAGACTTCATTGGACGCAAGGTAACTATTTCAAGACGTGGCAGAGAATTTGTTGGTCTTTGCCCATTTCATAAAGAAAAAACACCTTCTTTTACAATAAATGATGATAAAAACTTTTATCACTGTTTTGGTTGTGGAGCACATGGNAATGTGATCAATTTTNTAATGAATGATCAAAACATAGAATTTAGGGATGCTATTCGTTATCTTTGTAAAGAATTAGGTTTAGATTTTAATCAATACTCAAAAAATACTTCTAATTACCCTAGTCAAGAAATCGATAAAATAAANAATATATTAAATTTAACTAAAAGTTTTTTTGNTAATAATCTNANTTCTTCTNAAGGAGGNTTTGTNAGGGAATATNTAAAAAATAGAAATATTTCTATNGATATATATAAAAGATTTAATTTAGGATATTCTCTTAAATCTTCAAATGATTTAATAAAACATTTGATGGATAATAATTTTAATGAAGATTTTATAATTAGATCAGGTGTAGTCGGAAAATCAGAAAGAAATGGGCAGATTTATGATTTTTTCAGAAATAGATTGATGTTTCCTATTAATGATAATCAGGGGAATACTATTGCTTTTGGTGGTAGAACTCTTGAAGANTCTGATCCTAAATATTTAAATTCTCCTGATACTCTATTATTTAAAAAAAGAAGGACTTTATATAATTATCAATTAGCAAGAAATTTTTCATTAAAACANTCAAAATCTCTGATAGTAGTAGAAGGATATTTAGATGTTATAGCTATGACACAAGCNGGATTATTTAATGTAGTTGCACCATTGGGAACAGCATTNTCAGAGGAGCAGTTAATGTTATTATGGAGAACATCTGATGAACCTATAATATGTATGGATGGTGATAAGGCAGGATATATGTCTGCCGTAAGAACTTTATCNATAGCTATGCCNCTTTTGAAACCTGGAAAATCTCTGGGTTTTGTATTTCTTCCTGAAGGAGAAGATCCCGATTCTATAATCAATCATAACGGTAAGGGGNAAATTGAAAATTTATTAGACAGACCTATTTCGATGTTTGATTTTTGTTGGAAAATTGAATTTGAACATANGAAATTAAATACACCTGAAAGACGTGCTGGATTTAGANCTAGATTCAATAGAAAAATATCCTCCATTAAGGATCATGAAGTTAGGCAAGAATATCAAAATACTTTTAATCATAATTTTTCGAAGTATTTTTCAAATCATAGTAGCTATTCGAATAGAAGGTTTTCTTCAGGTAAAAATTACGATTACACAGGAGATATAGAAAAAGATTTAAATATGGTTCATATTGCNAAAANCAATAATAGAAATAATTCTTTTTCTAGAGAAAAAAATCTGATAGTTGCTGTAATTAACAATCCTAATTTATTAAACCAAATAGATGAAGAATTTTCAAAGATTCCTATANTAAATAAGGAATTAAATGAGATTAGATTGTTTCTTATAGATAAATTNNTTAAAGGCGAAAGAATAAAAGAAGTCGATATGAATGANTGGATTAAGGATAAAACAATGAATAAATTATTGGAAGAATACTTNAGTGGAGAGTTTTCTAAAAATAANAAATTAATTCCCCCCTATGCTTTAAAAAATGAAGATCTAAATTTTGTAGAAAAAGGTTGGAGAGAAGCGGCAGATTTACAGAGCATATGGTACAAAAGGCAAAATATAAAAAAATTTTCAAAAATGTAATTTTGTTCTATCTTATTGCAACATTTTTATTAAAACGTTATAAGTTTGAACCTTCTATAAAAAATCAAAATAAATAGAGTAAGTTCTATGGCAAAAAAGAAAGATAATGATACTGAAAGTGCTGGTGAATTTTTAGAGATTAGAAATAATACCCACTCAAATGAAGAAGCAATTAAGAAGTTAATAGAGAAGGGAAAAACAAGAGGATTCTTAACTTATGATGAGCTCGCAAAGGTTCTAAATCCTGAAAATCTTTCTTCTGAGAAGATAGAAGATATACAAACTATGATATCTGAGATGGGCATAAGCGTTGTTGATAGTGATGAAGAATTTCACGAAGGTGAAACTTCAACAAACCCTAAGGTAGAGGAAAAAAGTGAAGATTTTGTGCAAATTCCAAATGCATCTGATTCAGAATTAGGAAGAACTGACGATCCCGTCAGAATGTATTTAAGAGAAATGGGGAATGTTGAATTATTATCTAGAGAGGGTGAAATTGCTATTGCCAAAAGGATAGAATGTGGAAGAGACTTGATGTTTAGAGGAATTAGTAAAAATCCTTTAACTTTAAAGGCTATTTCAGATTGGAGGAAAGCTTTAAAATCAAAAGAACTTATGATTAGAGATGTTATTGATTTAGAAGCAACATTTGGTTCCGGTCCTGATGGAGCTACTGTTAATAATCCCCTTGCTAATGCTAAAATAGCTTCTACAAGTCAGATTAAAAACGAAAATCTTTTAAATATTCTAAAGAGCAGAGAAGAACCTAANAAAGAAGATGNAGAACCTNANAAANAAGATGCAGAACCTNANAAANAAGATGCAGAANNTAAAGAATTTNTTGAAGAAGAAAATGATTTTAATGAAGAATCTGAAGAATCTCATGATGGTTTGCCATCCGTATCAGTTCTGGAAGATATGTTAGAACCTCAAATATTGTCATCTTTTTTTGAATTGACTAAGCATTACAATAAAATGAGTAAGTTTTGGAATAATAATTTGGAATGTAAATTTAAAGGTAATTCNTTGAGCGAAAAAGAGTTTCAAAAATTTAGTAAAAACCAATTAGCAGTGTCCAATATAATGAGGAGTTTAAGACTTAATTCTGATAGAGTTGAGGAATTAATAGATGAAGTTTATGGAAAAAGTAGACGCTTATCTTTTCTTGAAGGTAATTTAATCAGATTAGCTAAAAAATATAAAATTCAAAGAGAACCATTTTTAGAAGTATATGTTCATCATGAAGTAGAAAGTAGATTATTTACCAAATTTTCCTCGTCCCAAGGAAAAGGATGGAAAGAATTTACTGAAAATGAAAAAAGTAATATTAAAAATATTCTTAAAGAGATTAAAGAAATTACTGTTCACTGCGGTTTGGGAGTAGGTGAATTTAAATTTTTGGTTAGGTCAATAGAGAAAGGGGAGAGAGAGGCAAAACAAGCTAAGAAAGAAATGATAGAAGCCAACTTGAGATTAGTAATATCCATNGCTAAAAAATATACTAATAGAGGATTNCAATTTCTAGACTTAATTCAAGAGGGGAATATAGGTTTAATGAAAGCTGTAGATAAATTTGAATATAGAAGAGGGTATAAATTTTCCACATATGCAACGTGGTGGATAAGACAAGCNATAACTAGGTCTATTGCAGATCAAGCNAGAACAATTAGAATTCCTGTTCACATGATAGAAACTATAAATAAATTGGTTAGAACATCGAGACAAATATTACATGAAATGGGAAGGGAACCTACTCCAGAAGAACTTGCNGAAAAACTTGCTATGCCATTAGACAAGGTTAGAAAAGTTATGAAAATTGCTAAAGAACCTATAAGTTTAGAGACTCCAGTTGGAGATGAAGAAGATAGTAATTTAGGTGATTTTATACATGATCAAAATGCAGTAATTCCTCTTGATGCAGCTATACAAGAAAATTTAAGAGAACAAACTACTCAGATTTTGTCCTCACTAACTCCTCGAGAAGAAAGGGTTTTAAGAATGNGATTCGGTATAGGTATGAATACCGATCATACCTTAGAAGAGGTAGGTCAACAATTTTCAGTTACCAGAGAAAGAATTAGACAAATTGAGGCTAAAGCTTTGCGTAAATTAAAGCACCCTTCTAGATCTCGAAAACTTAAAAGTTTTCTTGATGAATAAGGATTTTTGGGCCCGTAGCTCAGTTGGTTAGAGCAAACCGCTCATAACGGTTTGGTCGCAGGTTCGAATCCTGCCGGGCCCACCAAAAATTTATTAAAGTTTTGTTTGATTTATATCCATTTATCTGTAGCCTTACCATTAGAGTTTAAAAAAAGATATTGGGGGGTTTAAAGGACATGTCTGAATTTGAAATATTCGGTGTAGCACTAACTACCAAAGTAATTTGGTTGATGGTGTTTGTCTTACTCTATTGGGCATACTGTATTTTCTGGGGTATAAGAGGTCATTTAAAAGCTAAAACCGCTAGTGATTATTTTTTAGCAGGCAGAGGTATATCCATATGGGTTTTCGTTTTGGCTGCTACAGCAACATCATTTTCTGGATGGACGTTTATGGGACATCCAGGTCTAATTTATAGAGATGGATTCCAATATGCATATGCTTCGTTTTATGCTGTTACAATACCTTTTACAGGAGTAATGTTTTTAAAACGACAGTGGATGCTAGGAAAGAGGTATGGATTTGTTACTCCCGGAGAAATGTTATCAGAGTATTTTAAGTCTGATTTTATCAGAGTCTTGGTTGTATTAGTCGCACTAGTTTTTTCTGTTCCTTATCTGGGTATTCAACTTAGAGCATCAGGCTTTTTGTTTAATGTGCTCACCGATGGATTACTGGGAGTAAATGTAGGCATGTGGTTGCTTTCAGCTGTGGTGTTCCTATATGTTGCTTCGGGTGGTTTAAGGGCTGTTGCCTACGTTGATACCGTGCAATGCATATTATTAGCTGGAGGAATTATTGCGATAGGAATTATAACATATTCTTTCGTAGGAGGGTTTGACGCTCTTAATCAAGGTATAGCCGGACTAGTAAGCATAGATAAGAAGGTGACCGCCGAGGGGTATAGCCACTATATAGCCATTCCAGGTATTATACAGTTTGTAAAATCAGGGACGCAAGCTGTTGGTGGTGCATGGACTGGGATTATGATATTGACATACATGTTTGCACTGATGGGTATTCAATCAGCTCCAGCATTTACCATGTGGTCATTTTCAAACAAATCTGTAGAACCTTTTGCTCCACAACAAGTGTGGGCATCTTCGTTTGGCATAGGTTTAATTTTAATGGTGTTCACAGCTATTCAAGGGCTAGGTTCTCATCTACTAGGGGCTGATACTGCTATGCTTGCTGCACATCCTGACTTGGTAAATAATGTCATGGGAGCTGGTTTAGATGGTAAAGATATTATGGCTAGTGCAGGAAAACAAGGAATGCTAGTGCCACAATTAATATATTTAATGTCCGATGCAGCTCCATGGTTGGTTGGTTTATTATCCGTTTGTGCTTTAGCAGCAATGCAATCGACAGGTGCAGCTTATATGTCTACAGCTGGGGGAATGTTAACGAGAGATCTAGTTAAAAGATTTATGATTCCCGATGCGTCCCATTCACTTCAAAAAATTCTTGGAAGAGTAGGTGTAGGTATAATAGTCTTAGCTGCTTTACTAGTAGCAACTACCTCTAAAGATGCCCTAGTGCTTCTTGGTGGTTTAGCAGTTGCCTATGGTTTTCAGATGTGGCCTTCACTTATAGCTGTTTGCTGGTGGCCATTCTTAACAAGGGCAGGTGTTACTTTGGGATTAATTGCTGGGCTTATAGCTGTTACTTTAACTGAATCTATAGGTGTAAGTATATTTAAATCTATAGGAATAGATCCTTGGGGTCGTTGGCCATTAACTATTCATTCAGCTGGCTGGGGTATNCTNTTTAATCTNGGTATTGCAATCATAGTTTCCTTTGTGACTCAAAATGAAGATGATAATGCACATAAAATGAAATTTCANAATTTNCTTAGAGAGCACGCATCTTTATCGCCTGAGAAGAGAAGNCTTATACCTACTGCCCTTATTATAACTTTATTATGGTTTTTCTTCGGAATTGGTCCAGGTGCAGTTATAGGAAACTGGATATTTGGAAGTCCTTTAGATCCTACTACATGGAAATTTGGTATTCCATCTATTTGGGCTTGGCAGATATTATTCTGGGCACTCGGNGTTTATATGATGTGGATGCTTGCATATAAGATGGAAATGTCAACCGTTCCCAAGAAAAAATTTGAATCACTCACTGAAGATATAGGAGATAAAAAGTCCTAAAAGTTATAATAGGTCGCATAAATAAAAAATGAGGCCTATTAAAATTAATGATTTAAAATATGAATGAAGATGTATTTTTTTTGGCTGGAATTGTTTTGCTAAGNATAGCTCTCTACTTTCCGGTAAATAAGTTGGTTTGGGTGCTTAGTGTTAGAAGGTTAGAGAGAAAATATAAAAAAAAATTAACAGATGTAGAGAGAAAACTTCAACTTAATAGAGCAAGATTTATTAGTATTATATTAGTTNTTATTTTTTCTTACTTTTTTAATTTAAAACTTTTTTAGATATATTATTCAGGTTTAATAATGGCATATAATAATAAGGATAATTTATATTCTGTTCTTGTGAAAATAAGTATAATACTAACTNTTTTGTTTTCAGGATGGTTAGTTTGGGAACATATTTATAATAGGCCTTTAGGAACAAATGAGTACTCAGCAGCAAATAAAGCCTTTAAAGATTCTAATTATGAATTAGCATATAAATATTATAAAAAAGCTTATAAATTGAATCCTAATGATGTTTACGTAATTGAAGGGATTGCCAGATCATTAATGGAATTGAAAAATTATAATGAAGCTATAAGTTATTTTAATTTAGCAATAGAATCTCAAGCAAATTTTGCACCTGCTCATGCAAATTTAGGAGTTTTATACGATAGGATGGGTGACCATAAAAAAGCAATGGAATTATATTCTGAGGCTCTTAGATTAGATNCTGATTTAGAAAAAGGAATGCACTGGATTGATAGGTTATTATATAACGTTCAAGAAGTACCACCTACTGTAAAAGGTAGGTTGAAATATTTACAAAATCAATATTTGCTTAATGAAGATGAACGTATTCTTTCAGTGCCAGAAGTAGATGATAAACAACTTAATTATGAAAAATAACTAATATATTTGTAATAAATCAAAAAACAGGACTCTTAAAAAAAATATTAGTGATATACAACCAAACAGAAGTCTTACAAAATCTTTTTTGCCTTCTTCATCTCTATATGTAATTCCATGAAATGCAATAAAACCAGTAGCTATTACAAATATCAAGTTTATAAGCAGATCAGACATCAAGTTATTTCCTTATAAATATTATTTTAGACCTACTTCTTTAAGCACTTTTTCTTGTTTGATNTTTAATGTATTTTCATCAAAGTTCTCTATCATTTCTTCTAGTAACTGATGCCAATTTAATTTAGCATTTAGATGCATAAATACAGATCCAAGTCCTACCGCTGCTCTGTCAATTAAAACAAATTCTTTTGGCGGAGTTACTCCACCTAATTTTTTAAGTTTCTTATAGACTTCTTTTGCAATATNTTTGCCATTTTTTCCGGTGTTTTTATTTTGAATAAAACGTTTTTTATCTACTAGTAAAGGCCCGTATACGTAGTTGGCCCACATATTTAATACATCTATTACTTCATTTGAAAGTTTCTTAAATCCCCAAGCTTTATATGCTTCTATAGCAAGCGCCTTATTATCATCTCTCATGGCTTTATACAGATCTATAACTCCTTTAACAAATTTAGGAGAAAATACTCTGATACAACCAAAATCTAACAAATTTATTTTAACTGATCCTTTATGATAATTTACTTGATAATTTCCTGGATGCGGATCTCCATGAATAATACCATAACGATAAAATGGGATATACCATGCCTTAAATAAAGCTAATGCAATTTCATTCTTAACATGAGATTTTGATTTCTTGTATAACATTAAAGGTTCTCCATCTAGCCATGTCATAGTAATAAGTCTTTTGGTAGAGTGAGTTTTTATTGGAATAGGCACATTAATTTGTTTTTCTTTAGACAGTATCTTAGCATATAATAACATATTTTTTTGTTCTCTTTCATAGTCCAGTTCTTCCAATAATCTCACAGAAATTTCATCATATATATCGCTAGTATTAATTGTTTTATCCCATGTTTTATAAAGAGAAAAAATCAACTTAATTTGGCGTAAATCTGCATTAACAACTGATAACATATCTGGATATTGTAATTTACAAGCCAGAGTTTGCTTATTAATACAAGCCCTATGCACTTGCCCTAATGATGCTGCTTTAATTGCATTCTTTTCAAATCTTTTAAACTTTTTAATCCAATTTTTTCCTAGTTCATTAGACATTCGTCTTTTTACAAATAACCATCCCATAGAGGGAGCATCTGCTTGTAGTTGTTGTAGTTTTTCTGAGTATCCTTTTGGTAAAGCATCAGGAATAGTGGACAAAAGCTGAGCAACTTTCATTAAAGGACCCTTAAGGCCACCCAAAGCATTGAATATTAAATCAGCATTTTTTTTCTCATCATTTTTACCTATTAGTTTTCTTCCTGCTATTTTAGTAGTTACAGAGCCAATCGTTTTGCTTACTTTTGCATAACGCTTAAGTTTTCCAGAAACTGTCGAAGGTTCTTTTTTCATGTTTGTATTTAATTAATTTATTAAAATAATATTTATTGTATAAGTTAAGTAACAATTAGTCATATATAACTTACGTATGAAAATTAGATTTAGGTTATTTTTATTCTGCGGCTTCGGTTTTTAGATTACCGCTTTCCTGAGATTTCCAAAGCTTAAACAAATCATCTCTTTTTTTAGAGGCTTTAGAAATATTTTCTTCTTTAACATGCCCGTAGCCTCTTACCATGTCNGGAANAGAAGCAATTTGTACNGCTAGGGCAATGTTTTTTGAGTTAATCTCATTTAGTATTTTACCAATATCACTAGCATATTGANTAATCATAAATCTTTCAGTTTTTCTTTCTTGAGTTTTTCCAAATGGATCAAATATTGTANTTCTTAGAAATTTAAATTTAGATANTATTNTAAATATAGGTAATATCCANGAACCCACGGTAATTTTTTTTAGTTTTCCTGTATCTGGNTCTCTAGGTGCAAACAGTGGGGGTGCAATATGGAACTTTAATTTAAGTTTTCCTTCAAATGCCTTATTTAAATTTTTATCAAACTCTCCATTGGTATACAGTCTAGCTACTTCGTACTCATCTTTGTATGCCATCAACTTAAAAAAGTATTTTGCTATTGCTTTTAAAAGTTCATCATTTTCTATATTTAATTTTTTCAATTTTTGCTTAGATTTTTCTAACAGTTTTAAATATTTTTCTGAATAAGCTTTNNTTTGGTACTCAATTAAAAATTTAGCTCTATCTTTTATAATTTCGTTAGCTTCTAAANTTTCTGTACTTATTTCTATATTATTCATATAAGGTTTTGCTTCTTTTTCAACTAGAGATAAATTGTGCGCCGCTAGGCGACCCCATCTAAATGCTGATAAATTCATTTCTACAGCTATGTTATTAAGTTTTATAGCCTGTTCCATACTTTTTGGTAATACGGGAATAAATCCTTTTTGTAAGGCATAGCCAGTAATAAACATATTGGAGGCAATAGAATCTCCAAACATTGCGGTAGCTATTTTAATAGAATTGATAAAATCAACTGATTTGGAATGCTTCTCTATTANTTGTCTTATTCTTTTNCCTCCAAATGAGTGATCTGGGTCTAAAACAAAACCTGCTACGGGAGTCTCATGGTCATTTACAATAGATTTNGTCTTATTGATATTCATNAATTCTCTTACAATACTAGTAGAACAAACTACCATATCGCAGCCTAGAATTAAATCAGCATTATTTTTACCTACCTTTACTGAATGAATTTTTTCAGGTGATGAGGCAATTTTAATATGACTTAAGACTGCTCCTCCTTTTTGTGCTACNCCCACTTGGTCAAGAACGCTTACACCTTTATTTTCAATATGGGAAGCCATGCCAATTAGTGCTCCAATTGTTACTACACCGGTTCCTCCTATTCCTGTTACTAGAATATCATATGGTTTATCCAAACTTTTAATATTGGGAATAGGAATATTTTTGAAAATATTTTCAGGGACGTCATTTCCCATAGAAATTTTTCTTTTTCTTGGTTGNGCATTTTCAACAGTAACAAACGAAGGACAGAATCCATTTACACAGGTAAAATCTTTATTGCAGGTGGACTGATTTATTACTCTTTTTCTTCCAAATTTAGTTTCCAAAGGTTCNATTGAGATACAGTTTGCTTCGTTTGAACAATCACCACATCCTTCNCATACAAGATNATTNATGAAGGATCTTTTGTTTGGATCTTCCATTAAACCTCTTTTTCTTCGGCGTCTTTTTTCAGTTGCACAAGTTTGATCATAAACCATAGCTGTAACCCCAGGCCATGATCTTAATTCTCTTTGTACTTGGTCTAGCTTACTTCTATGATGAATAGAGGTTCCTTCTGCAAATTTAACTCCAACTCCATATTTTTCAGGCTCATCCGTTACTACAGCAATTCTTTTTACTCCTTCACCATATAATTGGTGTGTAATAGATTCTGGTGTTGGAGATCCTTCTGTAGGTTGCCCGCCTGTCATGGCTGTTGCATCGTTATATAGTATCTTATAAGTAATATTAACACCTGCGGCAACAGAAGCTCTCAAAGCTAAAATACCTGAATGGTTATATGTTCCATCACCGATGTTCTGGAATATATGTTCATCCTCCACAAAAGGTGACATTCCAATCCAGTTAGTTCCTTCTGCTCCCATATGAGTAAATAAATCAGTATCTCTGTTCATCCAAGCAGCCATGTAATGGCAGCCAATTCCAGCCATAGCTTTGCTTCCTGAAGGTACTTTTGTTGAAGTATTGTGGGGGCATCCAGAACAAAAATAAGGAGTTCGATTGGCTACACCCTTTATTTCTGTAGTATTCCAAGAACTTTCATTGCGGTCAGGAGCATTTTGCTTCATAATTTTAAGTTTTTCGGCAATTTTATTTTCTTTTTGATGGCTGGAAATTCTCTCAGCGATAACTAATGATAAAGTATCTGGTGAAAGCTCTCCAGATGATGGAAGGAGGCTATTATTTTCTTCATCAAATTTGCCAACGATATGCTTAGGTCTATTCACTTGATTGTAAAGTATTTCTTTAACTTGTTCTTCTAAAAAAGGTCTTTTCTCTTCCACTACAATAATTTCTTTCATTCCATTTGCAAAATTTATCAAACTTTTGGGTTCTAGTGGCCATGGCATGCCTACTTTAAATAAATGTAATCCTAGTTTCTTAGCATATGATTGATCAATTGATAGATCTTCTAATGCCTGCCTTAGTTCTGCATACCCTTTCCCTGTAGCAACTATTCCAATATTTTTTTCTCCTTCATGCCAGATTGGTTTATTAATTTTATTTATTTCTGAAAAGGCTTTAGCCGCAGGAATTTTTACTTCTATCATTCTTCTCTCTTGAGCCATGATGTCGTCTGGCCATCTTATATGCACTCCATCTTCTGGCATATTAAATTTAGGAATGTTTATTTTAATACGCTCTGGATCTACGTAAACTGAAGCTGAACTATCTACAGTAGCTGTAACACATTTCATAGAGGCCCAAGTACCAGCATATCTTGATAAAGCCCATCCTAACAGACCAAAATCTAGCAATTCTTGAACATTAGATGGATTTAATATTGGAATTTGAGCATCTAGCATGGCGTATTCACTTTGATGTGCAAGCGTGGAAGACTTTGCCGTATGATCATCTCCTAAAAGAGTAAGTACTCCTCCATTCGGTGAAGTTCCAGCTATATTTGCATGCTTGAATGCATCTCCGGATCTATCTACGCCAGGTCCCTTGCCATACCATATTCCAAAAACACCGTCCTTTTTACCTTTAGAAATAAGACCTGGTTGCTGACTTCCCCAAACTGCAGTTGCAGCTAGGTCTTCGTTAAGACCAGGGGTAAAATTAATATCGTTGTTGTCTAAAAATTTTTTAGCAGACCATAAGGCTTTATCGTACATACCTAGTGGCGATCCTCTATATCCTGAAATAAAAGCAGCCGTATCTAGTCCAGAAAGTTTATCCCTTTGTTTTTGTATAATAGGAAGCCTAACCAGAGCCTGAGTTCCAGTAATATAAACTCTTCCTGAATCTAGGTCATATTTGTCGTCTAGAGATATTTCCTTTTTTTCTTCCATGTTGAGATAATCCTATACAAAGTTCTAATATGTCTATAACTATTATTTCATTACAGATATGTAAATATAGCATATATAGTTAGATGCATTCTATACGATTAAGTGGTTAAAATATAATATTAAATTTATTTTTTTTAAAACTGAATTAATGGTATTTGCAAGAATATTATATAACTTCGGAGTTTATTGATGACTATTTTGGTTACAGGTGTTGCCGGTTTTATAGGTTTTCACTTAGCAAGTCAGTTATTAAAAAAAGGGAATNATGTTTTAGGTATAGATAATCTTTCAAAATACTATGATGTAAATTTGAAGAAAAATAGATTAAAAATTTTAGATAGTTTTAAAAAATTTAATTTNGATAATATAGATATTTCAGATTATAAAAAATTAAAAAAATGTTTTAAAGAAAATGATGTCTCTATTGTGTGTCATTTGGCAGCTCANGCCGGCGTAAGATATTCATTAAACAATCCTATGGAATACATTAATGCTAATTTAGTTGGGCATGCTAATGTGCTGGAAAATTGTAGACAATATAATATTAAAAACCTAATTTATGCATCATCTTCTTCTGTGTATGGAGGAAATACTAAAGTACCTTTTTCGGAGTTTGATAAGGTGGATTCTCCTGTTTCTATCTATGCGGCAACCAAACGCTCAGATGAACTACTTTCTTTTTCATACAGTCATCTGTATGGAATAAATACTATAGGGTTACGCTTTTTTACGGTTTATGGTCCTTGGGGCAGGCCTGACATGGCAACTTGGATTTTCACAAAAAATATCATAGAAGGTAAACCCATAGAAGTTTTTAATTATGGNAAGATGAAAAGAGACTTTACATATATAGATGATATTATTAGTGGNACCATTAGCATACTAGAGTCTTTTTCTAAAAATAATGCTAAACCGCTAGCTAAAGTATATAATATAGGAAATAATAATCCCGTAAATTTAATGAAATTNATAAAGATTATAGAAGAAAATCTTGATAAAAAGGCAAAAAAGATAATGCTACCTCTTCAATCCGGTGATGTNGTAGAGACCTATGCCGATATCTCTAACATACAAGCAGAATACAATTTTTNCCCCTCTACACCTNTTACTAAGGGAATTCCTTTATTTATCAAATGGTATAGAGAGTATCATGGTATATAAATATTTTTTTCCTAGTGATCATGAAACTTTTCCTTCAAGCCTTCGAGTCTTTCGTTGGTTTGCTCTTTCTGATGTTTAACTTTCCATTCTTTGTATGACATGCCATAAACAAGATCTCTTGCTTTCTCATAGTCAATATTTGTTCCGTATTTTTCTGCTTCTTCTATATACCATTTAGATATACAGTTTCTGCAGAAACCTGCTAGTTCCATTAAATCTATATTTTGTATATTAGGGTTTTCTTGTAAATGCTTTACAAGACGTTTAAAAGTTGCTGCTTCAACTTTTTCTGTCTCAATTTTATTCATATTAACTCTCCTTAAATATTTGTAATATTAATATTAATAATAATAATTTCAAATTAAGAATTATTTTTTATATTTTTTTCAATCTCCGATTGAGACCTTAAAAGTGCATCGACCAGTAAATTAGTTATCCGCTTAAAGGAATGGGTATCCTTGTTCTTAATAAGATCGTTCCTAATTTCTATTGATATGAAGGGCCTTTCATCTAATTCACCGTGTTTTGTCATAGTGTAATTTATTTCATCATAACCACTGTAAGGAACATTGTTTGCCACCTTTAATTTTTTATGCATTTTTAAATAATTTGATATGGGTTGGACTAATCTTAAATCATCTCTGTGTAATAAGCCAATATGCCATGGTCTTANCTTTTTTGCTTTAAGGGAAGGAGTAAAAGAGTGAATGCATATCAAACTAGTTTTACAGTTAAATTTTTTGTCCATCATTTTTAATTTTATGTCTAATGCTTTATGATAGGGGAGATGGTATTTTGTAATTCTGTATTGAGAATCTGATTGTGTGAGATTGGCATTTAAAGGGATATTGGCTTTATCACTACTTTTNGGTATAATATTATAGTGTGATGGGGATCTATTTAAATCAACCAAAAGTCTGGAATATTTTCCTAGTATGGCTGAAGTATTAATTAGCTTGGCTAACTCCAGTGTGAGTGACCTTGCGCCAATATCGTATGCAATATGGGATTTTAATAAATAATTTTGTACGCCAAGGTTGTTGTATTCTTTAGGAACAAAATTCGAAGCATGATCACAACAAAACAAAATTGGGTTAAAATTTTTATTTTTGTTAAATATTTCATAATATAAAGAAGGCATTTATTATAACCAAAAAGTTTTAATAAAGAAAATATAGGCTATAATCATACTATAATATTTAACAGGAAATCTATCATTGGATAATAATATATTTNATAAAAATGTTTTAATTAATTTATTTGAAGAAGCAGTAAAGGCTGCAGATCCTTATAATATTATTGGTAGGTATTTGCCTAAAAAACCTCCTGAGGGTAGGACTGTAATTATAGGAGCAGGTAAGGCTTCAGCTAGAATGGCAAAATCATTTGAGGAAAATTGGATAAATAGAGACTTTGGTCTTATTGAAGGAATAGTAATTACTAGGTATGGTCATGCGGAAAAGTGTAGATATGTTGAAGTAATTGAAGCATCTCATCCAGTCCCAGATCAGCTAGGTCTTCAAGGTACATCTAAAATAATTAATTTAATTTCTGGATTAGGTAATAAGGACTTACTAGTATTTTTAGTTTCTGGAGGTGGGTCATCTCTTCTAACGGCTCCTAAAAAAGGAATTTCTTTAGAGGAAAAACGAGAAATTACTAATTCTTTGCTTAATAGTGGTGCCACAATTACTGAGATGAATTGTATAAGAAAACACTTATCAATGGTTAAAGGAGGAAATTTAGCATCTTTGGCCTATCCGGCAAAAATATTAACACTAGCTATTAGTGATGTGCCTGGGGATGATCCAAGTGTAATAGCTTCTGGGCCTACTTATCCTGATGATACATATTCTTATGAAGCTAGAGATATTATTGAAAAATATGNTATAAAATGTAGTANAAATGTTTTGAGCTTGTTAGATTCNAAAAGTGAAGAGAATCCTAAAAGTAATGATAAAATATTTGCTAATACATCATATAAAATAATTGCTCGACCACAAANTTCTCTNGTAAGTGCTGCAAACTTCGCAAAATCTAGNGGTTTTAAATCATTAATTCTAAGTGATAGTATAGAAGGAGAAGCAAATGATGTTGGTATAGTACATGCGTCTATAGCAAAACAAGTGACAAAGTATGGTCAACCTTTTAAACCTCCTCTATGTATATTATCTGGCGGTGAGACCACTGTAAAAATCAATGATATAAATGGTAAAGGAGGCAGAAATAGCCAGTTCTTATTATCTTTAGCGATATCATTGAATTCACAAAGAAATATTTTTGCTATAGCTTGTGATACTGATGGAATAGATGGAGTGGAATTGAATGCTGGGTCATTAATATTTCCAAGCACATTAAAAAGAGGTTTAGACCTTGGGATGAATGCAAAAGATTATTTGCATAGAAATGATTCTTATAGTTATTTTTCAAAATTGAACGATCTAGTAATAACAGGTCCTACTAAAACTAACGTAAACGATTTTAGAGCAATACTAATAACAGAATAAAAACTTTTGACTAGGCTTGCTTTGCTTTAAGTCTCGGGTTTTTTTTGTTTATTACAAATACCCGACCACGCCTCTTTACTATTTTACAATCTTTATCTCTTATTTTAGCACTTTTGAGAGATTTAAGTACTTTCATAATTATCCTCTAAAAAAAATATTCGAAGGAGACTTAAACCTAATAACTGAAAAAAGTCAATTTATATAAAAATATTAAGTATACCTAATTTTTATTTTTAATACTTCTAGCTATTAATACAAAAACTACAGCTGCTAGAATTGCNGTAAGTCCTTCTCCACCAATGGAAGAAGTTAGACTANTAAAGTTATTTGCAACTGATCTAGGGAATGATCCAGCTCCTCCTCCTATAAGAAGGAAAGCNACCAANCCTGCCATAGCAACAGCAAACGCTAATTCTGTAATTTTCCATATGAATTTACTAATNTGTCCTANGCATTCCGTAAGGTCTTTCAGCTTACTTTCCATTTAATTTNTTCCAAACTTTACGCTCTGTTTTCAAAACAGAACAGAAAACAGAGCGTATAAATTTAAATTCTACCTAACCATATAAAATATATGTCTAGATACTTTAAACAATTCTTACTTTTTTCCNAATAGCCAAAGAATTATNCCAACGGCTANAAGCCCTGATAGGCCACTACGGCCTAGGGTAGCAACTAAATCGGTTATATTACCAACCACGTTGCCGAAAAAAGCCATGTTACCAGCACCCACTAGTAGTGATAGCGCTATAGCTAACGCTAAAAGCGTCAGTGCTAGGTCTGTTAAGGATGTAATCCACCCTTTAGCTTGATTTAACATATACATGATCTCCCATGTTAGTTAAGCGTTGATGCATTTTAGTTGTTTTNAAAGAAATGTCAATATATGGTATTTATCANAAANAAATATACANNATNTAGTAAATTATTTTTTGTTTTATTCTTATATAAACTCTTGATATTATTTATAATTATTGTTTACAAAATGTGTTATAGGATTATCAATAATGAAAAAAATAATTAACAAAAATATATTAATTAAAAAACTTCATCACAATGCTTATCGTTGTCACGATTCTGAAATTACAAGAGATTTTTATGAGGGTTTTTTGGGTTTGCCATTAGTGGAAGCTTTTGAGATAAACGTAACTCAAACAGGTAGGGCTTCAAAAGTGTTGCATACCTTCTATGCTATGAGAGATAATTCTTATCTTGCTTTTTTTGAAGCACCTAATATGCCATTNTTATTTAAAGAGCAACACGATTTTGACTTACATATTGCCTTACAAGTAGATAAAAAAGAAATGTTAAAATTTTATTCTAAAGGAATAAGTAGAGGTATAGAAACCAGGGGTATATCTGATCATGGTTTTATCGAATCAATATATTTCAGGGATCCCAACGGGTATGTCATAGAACTGACTGCCATAAAGAAGCAAGTGGAGCAGAGATTGAAGAAGGACCCTCATCATGTGTTAAGTGAGTGGATTCAAAACAGGTAATTAAAAAAAAGTATAAAATTTATTTCTTTAAAAATTCGTTTACTCTTTTTTGTGCTTCTCTGATCTGATCGGCAGACAATTGTAATGCAATGGAGTTGTCTCGTTGTATCTTGGCTTCCTCATTTCCATTTTTAGCTGCAAGGGTAAGCCATTTATAAGATTCAATTAAGTCTTTTTCAATTCCATTTCCTAAAGCAAATAATACTCCCAAGCTAGCTTGAGCCTTGGTGCTTCCCTTATTGGCTGCTTTCATCCACCATTCTTTAGCTCGTTCAGCATTTTGAGGAACTCCGACTCCCATAAACAAATGAGCACCAAGTAATTCTATTGCCTCCAAATGATCAGATTCTGCCGCGATTCTAAACCAGTATACTGCCNTGGCGTGATCTGGAGGATTATTATTTTCTAATGCCATTTTTCCTAAACTATACTGCGCATTTACGTCACCAGAATTTGCNGCTTGAGTTAATTCTTTAATTTTTTCATTTAAATCTGTTATATCTAATTCGTTTTCTAAAAAATCTTCTTCAGCTAATACANTTGACGAATCATTACAATTCAACATNAGAAGAAATGTTAAAATAAATAATATTAATGTATAATTGNTTAGTTTAGAGCACATTTCAGAGTAAANTATAGAGTAATTCTTCAATTTTAATACCTAGTTTTTGATATTTTTAACAAATATTCAATTTTTCTATAGTAATTATAGGCAAATGGGTTAAGCTATGCTCATGAATAGTGAGAAGTTTTCTCATTGTCAATTTATAATAACTAAGGGAGGAGAGTTATATGACTCTTATAAGAAAAACTCTTTCTGCATTATCGTTCGGAATGATATTACTTGTNTTTTCATTTCAAGCGAATGCGAATGATGATTGGACTTGGTATCACGGTAATGACAGTGCTACTAGGTATTCTGGGCTATCAGATATTAATACGGGTAACATTGGGGATTTAAATGTTGCTTGGATTCATCAGCCTGGAGCGATAGAACAAGGCTATGAAGCTACTCCTGTTGTTATTGGTGGTGTGATGTATACCGCTGGTTCATACAACAGAGTATTTGCTTTAGATGCTGCTACCGGAAAGGAAATCTGGCACTTTTTTCCAGATCTTGATCCTATTGTAGATGAACTATTCTTTACACCATATACACGTGGTGTAGCTGTTCATGGTGGAAATGTTTATATAGGAACTCTTGATGGAAGAGCTATTGCTTTAGATCAAAAAACTGGTAAAGAAGTATGGTCTGTACAATTAGTTGATACAACTAAGTGTGCTTGTAACTTTACTTCACCTCCTGTGATGGCAGGTGGCACTCTAGTTTATGGTCAAACAGCAGGAGAATATCCTATTCAGGGTAAGATTTTTGGTCTAGATGCTGCTACAGGCGAGGTCAAATGGGATCTTAATACCATTAAACATGATGATCCTAATTCATGGGGTGGTGATTCTGGAAAGTATGGCGGTGGCGGAAGCTGGATGCCTGGAACTTATGATGCATCTACAGATACTCATTTTGTAGGAACATCAAATCCAGCACCTGATTATGATTGGGGTGCAGTTAATGATGGTGTAGCAACAGGCGGTGCAAGACCTGGAGACAATCTATATACTTCAAGTGTATTAGCATTGGATCCAAGTACTGGACAGATCAAATGGTATCACCAAGAAATTCCTCATGATGACTGGGATTTTGACAGCACTATGGGTGAATTTTGGCTTCTTGATCGTGATGGCAAAAAGCTAGTTGTTCATCAAAATAAATCTGGTTTTGTTTTCGTATATCATCGTGAATCAGGCAAGATTGAAAATGTCTGGAACATGGTTGAAAACTTTAACTGGGTTGAAGGAATTAATCCAAAAACAGGTGAATTAATTGGACGTAATCCTCCAAATGCAGGGGATAACCAGGACATGGTATCCTGCCCTTGGATTGCCGGTGGACGTAGCTGGCATTCAGGATCTTATAGTCCAAGAACAGGATTATGGTATAACTCTGCTGCTGAGGCATGTCAGATTACTACTGTTAGACAAGAAGATCCTGTAACCGAACCTATTGCTCAGCTTTTCTTTGGAGCTGACCTGAAAGCGGTTCATCTTCCAAATGGGCAACAAGCTCATGGCCGTCTAGATGCACGTGATCCAGTTTCTGGAAAACGCGCATGGTCATATGTATATAAATATGTGCCGTTAGGAAGTGTACTTTCTACAGGTGGAGATTTGGTTTTCCAAGGTGGAGTAGATGGAACATTCAGAGCATTTGATGCTAANAANGGTAATGTTCTTTGGTCATTTTTTGCGGGATCTGGATTCCGTGGTGGCCCAGTAACATATACTGCTGGTGGTGAACAGCATATAGCTGTTCCTTCAGGACTAGGCTCTTTAGTTATGGGCTTATATCCTCACGTATGGCCAGAAACTGCTGATTTTCCAGCAGGTGCGGCTATGATNGCNTTTAAAATAAAGTAGTAGTTTAACTATTTTATAATATAATTAAGGGCGAGAGATTTTTCTCTCGCCCTTTTTTGTTTTGCTTTTAGATTAAAATATTTAATTATGTTATGTATTGTCACAAGCCTTATGGAGTGTTTTATGTTTACACGCAGAAATTTTATCAAATCTTCAGGAATGACCTTAATAGGATATACAGGCCTTAATGTACTTAGAATTCCAGTTCATAGTAAGGAAGGAAGTTTTGAATACAAAGAGGAGAATATTTGTGACGTAGAGAGTTATGTTATGGATCATGAACCTGTAAATGATATTAACTATAAACAGATAGCGGCTGCTGATTATGTTGTGGACATGCTTAATGTCGGTCGAGAAGGTTCTAGATTCAGATATGATCCAATGCTGGTTGAAGTTGAGGTGGGACANAAAGTTCTTTGGAAAGCTGTAACCAAAGGGCACAATGTAGAATTCATGGTTGCACCAAATAATATTAAATTTAAATCGAAAATGCACAAAAGTGCAGGCTACAGTTTTGAAGTNCCTGGGATATATACTTATAAGTGTACACCGCATATTGCAGCAGGAATGGTCGGCGTAGTCGTAGCTGGAGGAGATTTGTCTAATATTGAAGAGGCAAGGAATCATAAAGGATATTACGGGCAATCAAAACAATTAATTAGAGATATTCTAGCTAAATATTGAGGTTATCATGAAAATTATTTTATATTTATCTTTCGCTATTATTATTACACTTGTCACTAATGTCTCTTTGGCTGATCCACTGGATAGGATTATAGCACGGGGGTCACTCAAAGTTTGTGCTTTAGCAGATAGACTTCCTTTTTCCTCTAGAAAAGGAAATCCTAAAGGTATCCAAATCGAGTTAGCCGAAGAAATATCAAAAGAATTAGGAGTAGAGCTTGAAATAACGTGGCTTCGATATCGATTTCATGCAAGAAAAGCGGCATGTGATATGGTCATGGAGGCAGTATCTAAAAAAGATGATGATGCAGAGAAACGTGATATTGAAGGTGCACGACCTCTTACACGAGCAGGAGATTCAAATAAAAAAAATAGAAACACTCTTCCTCCGCAGGTCTCTATTCCCATAGTCAAAGTCGAGACTTATCTAGTTGGATATGATGAAAACATAAAAAATAAAGATTCTGTCGATAAATTAAAAGGAATGAGTGTAGGCGTTATGAATAGATCCTGGTCACATATGTTGATGCAGAAACATGGGGTCCATTATAGAACAAAATTCGTAACTGAAGCAGAGTTAATGCAGGGNGTAGCAGATAAAGAAGTNGACGCGNTANTTGTATCATCTATGCANTACTGGTGGTATTTGAAGAATAATCCCGATGTAAAANTGAGTGTTTTAAAAAACTTTGATTTTGAGAGAGAGGTATCATTGAATGTGGGNGTTCTTATGAGAGGACCTGATCAAGTAACCGTTGTTAGAATCAACGAGATTTTATCTAACTTATTAGACCAAGGGGTAATAGAGAATATTTATGCATCTTATGGTATAAAATATGTTGCTCCGAATTAGCAAATTATTTCTATTTTGTTTTTTAATTATACTTTTTAATAAAAATCTCATTGCTGAGGACATAATTTCTGCAAATTCTGGTGGAAAAGTAATTCATTGGACTTTAGAAAAAGTTCCAAATATAGCTCATAATATAATTGATGCTAATAAAGATAGTTATTGGTCATCCGGAAAAGCAGTTTTTCCCCAAGTAGTTACCTTCTCAATGCCAACCAATAAGCGTTTTGAAGGTTTTTCTGTCACTGCAAAAAATGCTGGCAACCCTCTAAATTGGGCTAAGAACATTAGAATATCTTCTGCAGATCCCTTCCCGCATATGGGTGGCTGGGTTGAGCTTGTAGAAATTGAACTACCTGCTGATGGATTACAACAGGTAATTAAGATTGAACCTGCAAGAGGTAGATATTTTCGTTTGGAGATTTTTTCTACTCATGGATCTTCGCCAACAGAGGTATCAATAAGTAATTTTTCTGTATATGATACAATGGAAAAAAAATAATATTTTATTCTGATTCCTCTTCTGGGACTTCTCCATAGGATTCTTTTTCAGCTTCAGGGTCAAATTCAGTTACAGGTAATTGCTCTCTTCCCTTAGTTGGAAGAGGTTTAGTAGGTGTCGTATAGATTAATCTTTCACGATCTTCTTCATCAGCATTAAAAAAAGGATTGCCTATTCTAACTTTTTCATTTGTTTCTTCTCCTTCTTCCATGGCTTGTTCAAATTTTTCTGCTTCATCTCGACTCCAAGGTAAAACATACAGCCTGGGTTCTTCTATTCCGGGTATTTCAACTAATATATAAATTGCTTTTTCTTCTTCCCATGAAGCATGGAGTAATATTACTTCTGGAATGTTTTTGTGGAATAATTCCATGTGTGCTGGTTTAGGTCTACTTAATAATTCTAAAATTGAACTATAAAATAAGATAATAAGTGCTGCTCCAATAAAAAACGCACTGATTCTCCATCTATAAGGTCTTCTAGACCAAATTGTTATCGAGACTAAAATTGCAGCAAAAGCAGTTAAAATAAAATATATTACATTTAAAACGTCCATTATTTTACCTTCTTAATAAACTACGTTTTAAGCTATGCACACTGTTAGGAGCTAGTTCTCCATCTGAAGCAAGCGTCCACCTTGCTACTGTAATTTCCTGNCCAAATTTTTTTAATATTACATCTTTTTTTATTATAGGTGTNCTNGCTCTTTGTTCAGGCTCTACTACACTTATTACTATTTTTACTTCAATTGGGGGACCACCATCAGTCTGGTAAAGATGGATGTTTGCTTGATAATCACCAGCTGCTATTCCTCTAGTATAACTTATTTCATAATTTATAGGAGTTCTGTCAAATAGATTTCCTCTATCATCTCTTAATAAGTTAAAATAATACCCATTCATGTTAGAATAACCAACTGCAGCATCACTCGGCGCTTTTACCCATAAATCTACATCTACATCTCTTTCATCTGACCAAAATGCTTCAACTATCACGCTTCCTGAAGGTTCTTTGGTAGCTTGATCTTGTGCTTTTATATTTAGCCAAGGTAGTAATAAAAGAACTATTATAATAAACCCTGAAAGAGCTAACATTGTCATATCCCTAAATACAGTATCTCCTGCAGAAACATCTTCATTACCGATCATTATATTTTCAATAGGGTCATTCATTAATTAGTTGCTTTCAGCTAGTTCTATAATTTTAGATACTAAATTAGAAGTTCCAGTAGCTAGCATTTGATATATTAAACCTAGCCATACACTCAAAATGGAACCGACTAGTGTTGTATATAATGCNACAGACATNCCTTCGATAAGTTGTGTGACCATAGGACTGATTGCACTAGGATTAGATGCTACTTCGGGATCTACTCCAGATAAAGCTATTATAAAGCCTAAAACAGTGCCTATAAGTCCTAAAATAGTAAGCGAACTCGCAATGTANCGTATATGAANAATTCTTGAAAATAGTTTTAATCTTAATGCTTGTCCAAGGTTAGCTCTTGTTCCAGCATCTTTCCCCTTTGACTTTCTTAAAAAATCAGCAGCTCTAGATCTTTGTTTAGGATCAAANTCGTAGGCAGCATTAAGCTGTTTGCTAACTTTCCATACTCTATATCCAGAAAGTATTAGCCCTACTATAAAAACTACACTGATTAAAATNACCATGTTAGTAACGTCAGAGTTAATTACCTTAGCAACTAATCCTTGAGCCCAGGCAGCANCTAACAAAGCGAAAGCAACTATATTAATTAGTCCGAATCTTAGTAATAGTAGAAATTTTAGTCCCATAGATTTTTTACTCCGAATAGTTCTCAATAATTATGTGTGGATTTTTAAAAATAAATATTAAATAATTAAAAATTCATAGAACANTATACTGCAATTTAAAAACTCGCAAGCTTTAGGTTAAAAATGTATCATTTAAAGTATTATATATTTATACAAAGTATATTGTTAATATTAATTTTTGGAAATTGTTCACAGGCTTCAGATCTAAGAATTATAAAAATTCATTTACTTTATGATAAAGAATTTATTTCAAATCCTANNTGGGAAGAGAACATAAATAAAAGATTTACTGAAATAAATAAATTTTATAATGATAAATTTGATCTTNATTGGGAAATTTCAAAAAAAAGTAAGTATGATTTTGAAGGAGATTTTAAAAATATTTCTGATGTTTTCTCTAAATTTAGAGATAGAATAATTTCTGTTCTGAATAATAGTGATGAGGAAATCGTAATATGTATAATTGGCAAAGATATACCAGGAAAGGGAATAGCTGGAGTATTTTCAAGGTTAGTAATGATTTCTGATAGTTCACATTTAAAAGATCGGGATTCAGGAGTGATTATTGCTCACGAATTAGGGCATTTATTTGGNGCATGGCATTCAAGAAAGGCTGATGATTTGATGTATCAAAGAGGTGCTCGTCACTATAAGGCTGGAGTTGAAACCACTTCAATGATAAAGCTTATGAGAAATTATAATTTTNATGTTTNNTCTTTATTAAATAACCCTAAATTATTGAAGAGAATTTCAAGGTTATACGGTAGGTTTCATGCTAGAAGTGAAGCCGATCCTACTGTTAGACGTTACAGTCTTAATGAAGTAAATCCAGTAGCNAGATTGTATGCGGATCAAGGAATTATTCATTTGAAAAATAAAAATTATATTAAAGCAGTAAAAGCTTTCGAGAATTCAGTTAAATATGATGGTGGTTGGGGAAAAAATAGAATACTTTTGGCAAAAGCATATTATGAAGTATCTAGATACAACGAATCCTTTTTGGAGTATTCAAGATCAGTTTTCTTTGGTGNTAAACCTGACAAGGTTTTTAAAGAGAAACTTAGAAATAAATTTATAGAGTTAAAGAAAAGTAATCCACAGTTAACTAATCCATTTGATGNGGTTAATTCGGATTAAATGTTGACTTGTTATCTCTATACATTTTAATAGAAATATGGAAAATCTAAAATTAACGTTAGAACAACAGATNGACTATATATGGAATAATATTAGAGGNTTCCACCTAGTTCATCTTATATATACGGGNCATAAANTAGGTATTTTCGATTTATTTATAGATACTAAAAATGAAGCCGGTCTAACAATAAAACAAATATCAGATCTTAAGAAACTGGATTTTGACTATATAGAGAAATGGTGTTTCTGTGCAATTGCATGGAAAATTTTAGATGATAAAGAGGGAGACAGGTTACATCTATCTGAACATATGGATGCGATTCTGGGAAAACCAGGAGATCCAAGATATTTATTACCATATATTACTGCCTGTATAGAACATTTTGGTCCTGACATGAAAGAACATTATAAGTATATTAAATCAGGAGGTATATTTAAATTTCAAGANCATGGNAACGAATTTTCTAGATCCATAGGTGAAATTACNGAAGGTTTGCAAACATTAATGGTTCGAAGAATTTTACCTAATCTGGAATCAGTAAACAAAGTTTTAACACGCGGAGGAAATTTATTAGATGTGGGATGTGGGACTGCAAAACTTTTAATAAAAGCTCAAAATTTGTTTCCCAAATCAAAGTTTTATGGATTAGATATTGATAAGGAAGGTATCGCAATTGCAAATGAAAATATTACTAAGTGTAAATTAAAAGATAATATTTNTATTTTAAATTTTGATGAAGATACTTTGCCGGAAGATTCTACTATGGATGTAGTTACTTTAGTAGAAGTTTTACATGAAATTCCTANAGTGGATAGGTTAAAAGTATTTAAAACTATTTATAAATTAATGAAAAAAAATGGTACATTAGTTATTCTTGATGAAACCATGCCGGTCAGAAAAGATCTAAGAATTTCAGAATACTCTTTAGCTATACAAACTCAATATAATGAAATGACCTGGGGCAATGTAGTACCTAATGCTGAAGAACAAGATAAGCTGCTTTCAAATAGTGGTTTTGTTAATATAAATAGGTCCAATATAGGGGGGTATTTTACCTTACTTGTAGCGCATCCAAATTAAAAACCATCTTTTTTCATAAAGCTTATTCTTTATTAAGATTTTTTTCAATTTTGCTACCTGAAAGTTTCTGCNCCTGTATTGCGTTCAGGATCAAGGTTTTCTTCAATTTTGCTACCTGAACGTAATTGTACAAACTCGTTATTTATATTTTTTGCGTTTAAGTTACCTTGTTTATCNAGCGTGAACCTAAAGACAGTAGACTCTTCACCTANTTCATCNAGNANAACATCAGATTCTAATATTTGTCTTCTTTTATTGGTTTCAGGANTTACAACCGAGACAACCACTTTAGCNGTGAAGGGTTCAAATAATGCACCATCTTCCCTATAAAGGTGCAGATTAACTATGTGTTCTCCGGGGTTTATTCCTCTACTATAAGCTACCTCGTAATTAATCGGAGTAGGATCTTTATGAATTCCTAAATCATCTCTTAGTAAATTAAAAAATAATCCACCTCTATTAGAATAGCCTACAGGAATGTCTTCTGGAGCTTTTACCCATAAATCTACGTCTACATCTCTATCTTCTGGCCAAAAAACTTCTACTATTACATTACCAGGGGGNTCTGANGTGGTCGATTCTGTTTTAGCCGGAGGATTTATAAAAGGGATCAATAATATAACTAAAGAAACAAAGCCTGCCAGTGCTAGCATTATAACATCACGAAACACTGTGCCAGATTGATTCTCATCATTTTCAAAAATATCTTCAGACATATAAACAACCAAATTAAAAAATTAATTATATAGTGAATATTTATTTATCATATTATAAATTTAAAAACTGTAAAAAATTTTATTTTTAAACAATTAAATTTCTTCTAATGAAAAANTTGCTGAGGATTATACAATGAACATTAANAAANTAGCCAAAACATTATTTGATGATTGTAATAATTTAAAACCATATCTAGAGGCAGAAAAAATAAGTATTGAAAATAGAAAGGATGGTTATTTGGTTCAAGATGAATTTTTAAAATTAAAACAAAATAATGGGGAGGGTAAAATTGCAGGTTGGAAAGTAGCCTTAACTAATATAGAGATGCAGAAACTTACCGGAATAGATGAACCTGCAGAAGGAGCAATACTTCAACCTTTAATCTATTTNAATAATACGAAGTTAAATTATATAGATTATGGACACTTAGGAGCAGAAGCAGAAATAGCTATTAGAATAGCAAAGGATATACCCACAGATTCACCAAAATTTTTGTCTATAGAAGAGATTGCCCCATATGTATTGGACGTTATGGCTGCACTGGAGATAGTTGATGACAGGCATTATGGAAGAGAGGCAACATTAGGTATACTTATTGGGCAAAATTCTATGAATAAAGGCTGCGTACTTGGAAATCCAGTAAATATTGATCCTATGAGTCTAGACAAACTANTAGGCAACTTAGTAATGTCAAATAAAATCTTTGGAACTGGGTCAGGAAAAAATGTTTTAGGTCATCCCTTAAAAGCATTGATGTGGTTGGCTAATAGTTTAATATCTCGAGGCAGAACATTAAAATCAGGAGATATTATTATGACTGGATCTATAGCTACAACTTGTTGGCCTGAAGTAGGGGATAAAGTAATTGCTGATATTGAGGGATTATATCCAGCATCTTTGGAAGTGGTATAATAACATGAACAAAGTTAATAAAGAATCAATAGTTTGGGTAGATGGATCATGGCATGAAGGNTCTTACCCAGTCATGTCTGCAATGAGTCAATCATATATGCATGGAAGCACAGTATTTGATGGAGCTAGGGCATTTAATAATTGTGTTCCAGATTTAGATATGCATTGCGCGCGCCTTATTCATTCTGCTGACGTGATGGGACTTAAGTTATCCCTACCTAAACAAAAGATTATAGATTTGTGTATTGAAGGCATAAAATCTTTTGAAAAGGGAGCAGAGCTTTATGTAAGACCTAGNGTTTTTGCTAATACGGGTTTTTTAATTCCAGAGCCAGATTCTAGTAAATTAATTATTACTATATTTAGGGCACCAATGCCTTCAGCTGAGGGTTTTACTGCTATGATAAGCTCTTATAGAAGACCTCATCCAGACATGGCACCAACACTAGCAAAAGCTTCTTGTTTATATGCAAATACTTCTATGGCGTTGAGAGAGGCTAAAAATAATGGCTATGATAATGTAGTGATGAGAGATGGGGAAGATAACGTAGTAGAATTTGGAAGTGCAAATTTATTCTTGGTTCATTTAGGAAAAATCCTTACGCCTAAATGGAACAAGACTTTTTTGAATGGTATTACGAAGAAAAGAGTGATTGGTTTGTTAAAAAAAGAAAAAATTCATATAAAAGAAGAAAGTATTTCAGTTGATCAGTTGCTTTCTTCAGAAGAAGTTTTTAGCACTGGTAATTTTGGTAAAGTTTTACCTGTAAGAAAAATTAACGATAAAAAATATGAGATAGGAAAGTTTTGTAAAATAGCTATGAAACTCTATCAAGATTTTTCTATTCTATCTCAATTAAACTANTCAGAATGATAAGTTAATTCCTAAACTAATTGTACGTCCATAAGTTCCTGCAGTATCAGCTAAATGATATTTTTGATCTAAAAAGTTTTCAACTTTTAAGTGTATGGTNGTCTTAGAGTCTATATTGTAATTCAAATTAGAATGGATTAANGCGTANCCTGAAAGTTTTCCTCCTGTAAATGCATCATCTCTTGCCTTAGAATGGTACTCTATAGATGAGTAAGATATAAATTCTGGATATCTATCTATTATCCATTTAATGGATGTTTTNCCGCTATGTTTTCTTCTTCTTGAAAGNGATTTGNCATTATTGTTTGTGGTTAGAAAATTATATGTTGTATTTATTTCTAAATTTTTTNGAAAAATATAATTTATAAAAAGTTCAATTCCGTTTGTTTTTGCACTGCCTTGGTTTTGATATAAATACCCCGGCGCAGGTCCAAATCCAATTAAATTGTCTATTTGTGTTGAGAAGAAAGTTATATCTGTTTTTACTTTTTTATTTTTAGATTGAAATTCAATTCCTAAATCTCTACTTCGACTGTTTTCTTCTTTAATATCTAAGCTTCCATAAGTTCCATATATTTCATCCAAAGTAGGTGCTCTATAACCTGTTCCAAAAGAAGAATGAATTCTATAACCTGACATGTCGATAATATANCTACTCGCAATTCTATAAGTANTTGATTTTCCATNTAAATCATGAAAATTTTGCCTATAGCTTGCATCTATATAAAGATTTTCTAAATAGCTTTTAACGTATGAAAAATATATAGATGAATTAGATACTTTAAAATCATAAACATTATATTCATCCTGAGTATTCATGTGTGAACGTTCTGTTGAAGTTCCTATTACAACAGTATCTGAATCATTGAAAGGGATAACAAATTGCAACTTTCCTATATTTAGATCAGCAATATACCATCTAAATTTTCTATCTTCATTTAGACTATAACGCCTAGCTTTGGAAGTAGAGCCAGAAATTTTCATATAAAAAAGTTCGTATTTTTTTTCCACACTTAATTGGGATTGCCAGTCTAATAAATTAGTTTGTCTATCAGCATCTACTATTGGTCCGAGAGGTGCCTTATCCTCTTCTATTTCAGATGTAAAAATACGTGAAGTGAGCGAGATATCAGTATCAGAGTTTATTTCGTAATCTAAAGTAAGTAGACCGCTATCAATATTGTAACTATCGTTTTCTTCATACCCTAGGCTCTTTTCTGCAGCCGAAATACCTGGACCTTCACTATGTTCAAAATTACTTGAGAAAAATAATTTTTTTATACTGCCGGAAACTCCAGTAGCAAATGTTTTATCTAATCTATTCGAAGATTCTAAATTGATATATTTTTTATATTTATCTCCTCCGCGTTTAAGTATTATATTTATTACGCCACCAATGGCTTCTGAACCATACAAGGCGCTCTGGGATCCTCTGATTACTTCAATCCTTTCTACTCCACTTAATGTAATTCTTTCTAAATCAACAGACCCTCTTCCAGTCGCAGGATCAACTATTTTCATTCCATTAATCAAGACTAAGGTATGATCAGTCTCATTTCCTCTCAAAAATGCTCGGCTAAGTGAATAAGGACCACCACTTTCATAAACTTGAAATCCAGCAGATCCAGTTAAGATTTCTGAAAGGTTATTAGTTTTACTTTCTTCTATTTCTTTGCTTGTAATTACTGTTACAGCAGCCCCTGTTTGTTTAAGTTTGGTGGGTATTAAACTACCTGTAACTATAATAGATTCTAGTGTCTCAACGCTATCAGCAATAGTTGCTTGTATAATAAAAAAATTATTTATAATTATTAATGTTAATATTTGTTTTATTGTTTTCATAAGCAATACATTTATTCATATGACATAAGCAGCAAAAATACAGCTGTCTCTTTCTTAATTTTATATTGCTTTTTGGTATATTATTTTTCTAAAAAGCAATGGTAATCCGCACCATCACTTTTAACACTAAGCTTTATTGAGCATCCCCTCTCAATAACTTGATAGCACTTTCAGGCAGGTTTCCTGGCTCATGAGTCTATGATCATCCCGCCTTCCCATAAACATTTACAGTGGCATTAAGGATTCTCTCGTCATTAACAGTTGCGGGGTCAGAGGATACTTAAAGAGTGAACGATGTGTTTAATCGCTCGCGTGTCTTGGTAGGTTT
>PAWH01000008.1 GCA_002714055.1 Candidatus Pelagibacterales bacterium
TCCCATAAAGCTGTATCCACTGCCGCAATAGCAAAACTAGATGAACCGCCTCTCCCTGCATAATGTGTTTTTTTCCACATTTGAGCCCATAAATGTTCAACCCTAGTAGAATCAGAACCTATCAAAATTTTTCTATATGTATGATCTATTATACTTGCTATGGAAGCTTGTTGTTCTCCATGCATTACAGTATACCCATAACCTTTTAAATTATTTTCATCGGTAATGATAACAATTACCATACCAAAATTTGTCATCAATCCAGCTGCATATGCTTGTACTGGTGTTGGNAAGTCTACACAATATGATTTAACTTCTATTTTTTTTATTNTCATGTAATTTCCTAAATATNTAATATATCTNATTGTTTTATAATGTTTAATTATTATTATTAAATTTATTAGTTTTCTAAATACATTATTTGTAATAATAAATTATTACAAATAATTATTTTTACATTGANAAACAAATTGATAAAAGCTTTTATTAAAAAAAATATTTNTTAAATAGATTGTAAATCTCTTAAATAAGATATAGATAATAAGTCATAATTACTACAATTTGGTATTAATTAGACAAAATGCTTGATATTTTGAGGTAAGATAATGGATCTTTTTTACTTAGAGTATTTGCCTATAGCTATTTTTATATTTTTTGCATTTGGTCTGTCTGTTCTTTTTGCCTTTTCTTCTTGGCTGGTTAGTAAACAAAATCCTGATTCAGAAAAGTTGTCTCCATATGAGTGTGGATTTGAACCCTTTGAAGATGCTCGTGTCAAGTTTGATGTTCGTTTTTATTTAATCGCAATATTATTAATTATATTTGATTTAGAGATAGCTTTTCTATTTCCTTGGTCTGTTGCTCTTTCAAGCGTTGGACTTTATGGGTTTATTTCTATGATGATTTTCTTATTTCTTTTAACTATAGGGTTCATATATGANTGGAAGAAAGGAGCATTNGAGTGGGATTAAAAAGTTCCTTAAAAGAAGAAACTTTAGTTCAAGGAAAGGGAGCTTTTGAAGAAGCTTTATCTGATGTTAAAACTAAAGGTTTTNTNGTTGCTAAAATAGATAAGTTGTTTACTTGGGCTAGAACTGGTTCTTTGTGGCCTATGTCTTTCGGCTTGGCCTGCTGTGCGGTAGAGATGATGCATACAGGAGCGAGTAGATACGATTTAGATAGATTTGGGGTAGTATTTAGACCAAGTCCTAGGCAGGCAGATGTAATGATAGTAGCTGGGACACTAACTAATAAAATGGCTCCAGCATTAAGAAAAGTCTACGATCAAATGCCAGAACCAAGATGGGTAATTTCCATGGGAAGNTGTGCTAATGGAGGTGGTTATTACCATTATTCTTATTCTGTAGTTAGAGGTTGTGATAGAATAGTTCCCGTTGACGTTTATGTACCTGGATGTCCTCCTACTGCCGAGGCCTTATTGTACGGAATATTACTGCTACAAAAAAAAATAAAGCGTCAAGGCACTTATGGAGTCTAACTTATAATGGCCATACATAGATATGACTCAGAAAGACAATTAAAAAAGCTTTATTCTTTAATTTTAGACAGGTATGGGAATAAAGGATTAAACGGCTATGTTGAAAACAATGCTTTAATTATTTCTGTAAAAAAAAACTCACTGTATAATATAATAAACTCTCTTAAAGATGACAAAGAATTAGAATTTAAACAACTTATAGATATTTGTGCCGTAGATTACCCTGAGAGAGAGAAACGATTTGATATCGTTTATCAATTGTTAAGCGTCAGTTTAAATTANAGATTAAGAATTAAAATTTCTGTTGCAGATGGAGAATTGGTTCCCTCAATAGTTTCTTGCTATTCTGCAGCAAATTGGTTTGAAAGAGAAATATGGGATTTGTTTGGGATNGTTTTTTCNGGACACCCTGATTTGAGAAGAATTTTGACTGATTATGGCTTTGCCGGGCATCCATTACGAAAAGATTTTCCTCTGACTGGATTTGTTCAAGTTAAATACGATGATACAGAAAAAAGAGTTATAAATGAACCAGTTAATTTAATTCAAGATTTCAGAGTTTTTGATTTTGAAAGTCCTTGGGAAGGAAGTAATTATCCAATCCCATCTAAAACAGAAAAACAAGAAAAATAATTTATGACTGAAGTCCAACTTAAAAACATGACGTTAAATTTTGGTCCACAACATCCTGCTGCTCACGGCGTGCTACGCCTAGTATTAGAAATGGATGGAGAGGTAGTAGAAAGGGCTGACCCACATATTGGCTTACTTCATAGGGGTACAGAAAAACTCATTGAACACAAAACTTATCTACAAGCAATACCGTATTTTGATCGTTTAGACTATGTTTCTCCAATGTGTCAGGAGCATGCATTTGTTATAGCTGTCGAAAAACTCTTAAACATAAAAATTCCAGAAAGAGCACAATACATAAGAGTTTTATTTGACGAAATTACAAGAATATTAAATCACTCTCTTCAAATAGCCGCACAAGGTCTGGATTTGGGAGCCACTACTCCTTTTTTGTGGTTATTTGAGGAAAGGGAAAAGCTTATGAGTTTTTATGAAGCTGTTTCTGGTGCAAGACTTCATGCAGCATATTATAGAGTAGGAGGAGTTCAGAGAGATCTACCTAATGGTTTGCTGGATAAGATTGAGGAATGGCTATCTGGATTTGGGACAATTATAGATGATATAGAAGGATTGNTAACGGATAACAGAATATTTAAACAGAGAACAGTTGATATAGGAATTGTATCAAAAGAAGAAGCGCTGAATTGGGGTTTTACTGGTCCAATGCTTAGAGGTTCAGGCATAGCTTGGGATTTAAGAAAGTCTCAACCTTATGCGATTTATGAAAAACTTAATTTTGATGTTCCTATAGGTAAAAATGGGGATTGCTTTGATCGATATTTAGTTAGAGTTGAAGAAATGAGACAAAGCTTAAAAATTATTAAACAAGTTTTAGAGCAAATCACTGAAGGTGATTTTATAATAAATGACTCTAGATTACGCCCTCCAAATCGTTCGGAAATGAAACATTCTATGGAATCATTGATAAATCACTTTAAGATATTTACTGAAGGAATTAGGGTTCCTGAAGGAGAAGTTTACAGCACTGTAGAGGCTCCTAAGGGTGAGTTTGGGGTATACCTGATTTCAGATGGTACAAACAAACCTTATCGATGTAAAATTAGAGCTCCCGGATTTGCACATTTACAAGGATTAGATTTTATGACTAAAGGACATATGCTAGCTGATTTAGTAGCTTGTATAGCAACATTAGATATTGTTTTTGGGGAAATAGATAGATGACTTTACGTAGACTTGCAGAAGAAAATTTACAACCAAAAGCCTTTGAATTTTCATCTTCTAATCTCACGATAATCGAATCCTTAATAAATAAGTACCCTATGGGGAAAAAGGCAAGCGCAATTCTTCCTGTTCTCGATTTAGCTCAGAGACAAAACGATAATTGGCTTTCATTAGCAGCTATTAAAGTGGTATCAGAAATTTTAGAAATGCCAATGGTAAAGATACTAGAAGTTGTGACTTTTTATACTATGTATAATCTATCACCTGTTGGTAAACATGTCTTACAAGTTTGTACTACTACTCCATGTTGGTTAAGAGGTAGTGATCAAATTTATAAATCTTGTAANGAAAAACTCGGAATTAATTTTGGGGAAACTACAAAGGATCGTGAATTTACTCTAGTGGAAGTGGAATGTTTGGGAGCTTGTGCTAATGCTCCTGTTGTGCAAATTAATGATGATTATTATGAAGACTTAGATAAGGAATCTATCAAAAAAATCATAGAAAAATTGAAAAAGAATTTAAAACCTACACATGGACCTCAATCTAAAAGGGTGGGATCTGAACCTTTGAGTGAAAAAGAGTTATAAAATTGATTAAAAGCAGAGATATTATTTTTAAAGATATTCATGGTTTTGAAGGAAATTCATTAGATAATGCATTATCCAGAGGAGATTGGGATAATACTAGAGAGCTTATTTTAAAAGATCCAGAATGGATTATAAATCAAGTAAAAAATTCTGAACTCAGAGGAAGAGGTGGAGCAGGATTTCCAACAGGGTTAAAATGGTCATTTATGCCAAAAAATTCAGATAATAATGATCACTACATAGTTATAAATGCTGATGAAAGTGAACCTGGGACNTGTAAAGATAGAGATATTATTAGAAATGAGCCACATAAGTTAATTGAAGGAACTCTATTAGCTGGGAGGGCTATTAGAGCAAATGTAGGTTATATATATATAAGAGGTGAATTCATTAATGAAGAAAAGATATTAGATAAAGCAATACAAGAANCCTATCAGAAAGGATTTTTGGGTGATAATGCTTGTGGATCGGGCTTTTCTTTTGATCTACATCTTCATAGAGGTGCTGGAGCCTATATTTGCGGGGAGGAAACAGGATTGCTTGAAAGTTTGGAGGGAAAAAAAGGTCTACCTAGATTAAAGCCTCCTTTTCCAGCTAATGCAGGTTTATATGGAAAACCTACTACAGTTTCTAATGTTGAAACTGTAGCAGTCGTACCTACTATTTTACGTAGAGGAGCAGATTGGTTTTCTAATTTGGGAAGAAAGAATAACACAGGTACAAAGCTTTTCTGNATNTCTGGTCATGTAAAAAAACCTTGTGTAATAGAAGAAGAAATGGGTGTACCNCTAAAAGAGATTATTGAAAGATATGCAGGAGGAGTTATTGGAGGTTGGGATAATTTGTTAGCTGTTATTCCTGGAGGGTCTTCCACCCCTCTTATTCCTAAGTCAATATGCGATAATGTTTTAATGGATTTTGACTCATTACAAAATGAAGGTTCTGGTTTAGGAACAGCTGGAGTGATAGTTATGAATAAATCTACAGATATTATCAAAGCTATCTGGAGATTGTCTAAATTTTATAGTCATGAATCATGTGGACAATGTACGCCTTGTAGAGAAGGAACTGGATGGATAATGAGGACAATGGAAAAATTGATTTCAGGAAACTTGAAAATAGAAGATATAGATTTATTAAAAAATGTTTGCGACCAAGTAGAAGGACATACAATTTGTGCTCTTGGAGATGCAGCTGCTTGGCCAGTTCAGGGACTTATAAAGCATTTTAGGCCTGAATTGGAGAAAAGAATAAATACTGCAAACACAATTAATAGGAAAAATAATGGTTAATTTAAAAGTTGATNANAAGTCTATAGAGGTAGCTAAGGGATCNACTGTAATGCAGGCATGTGAGAAAGCAGGAGCAGAAATACCAATATTTTGTTTTCATGACAGATTATCTATAGCTGGAAACTGTAGAATGTGCTTAGTAGAAATAACTGGTAATCCTAAACCAGTTGCTAGTTGTGCAATGCCTGTTTCTGAGGGGATGGATGTAGTTACTTCCTCGCAAAAAGTTAAAGATGCGCGAGAAGGAGTAATGGAGTTTCTTCTTATAAACCATCCATTGGATTGTCCTATTTGTGATCAAGGCGGAGAATGCGATTTACAGGATCAAGCTCTTTACTACGGAAGAGGAATTAGTCGATATGAGGAAGATAAAAGAGCTGTGGAAGATAAACCTTTTGGACCTCTCATCAAAACTATAATGACTCGTTGTATTCATTGTACTCGGTGTGTGAGATTTATGGATGAGGTAGCTGGAGTACACGAACTTGGTGCTATTGGACGTGGTGAAGATATGGAAATTATTTCTGTAGCGGAATCTGGACTAGGTGGAGAATTGTCTGGGAATATTATTGATTTGTGTCCTGTGGGTGCACTTACCTCTGCTCCTTACGCATTTACAGCTAGGCCATGGGAACTTAAACATACTAATAGTATAGATGTCTTAGACGCTATAGGCTCATCAATAAGAATAGACTCAAAAGATGAAAAAGTGATGAGAATTTTGCCTAGACTCAATGAAGATATTAATGAAGAGTGGCTAGGTGATAAATCAAGATTTGCATGCGATGGACTATCTAATCAAAGACTTGATAGTCCTTATAAAAGAAATTCAAAAGGAAAATTAGAAGTGTGTTCATGGGATGAGGCATTTAATGAAATATCAAAAAATATTAGTACTCTTAAAGGTAGTCAGATAGCTTCTTTAGCTATTGGTAATTCATGCATAGAATCTATGGTGGCCCTAAAAGATTTGATGCAAAATTTAAATGTAAATAATTTAGATTGTCGTCAGGAATTTTCCTCTTTACCTATTGATGTTGAAAAAAGAAGTGGTTGGTTGTTTAATCCAAGAATCTCTAGTATCGAAATAATGGATTCATTAACTATTATTGGATCTAATCCTAGATTTGAGGCACCAATGTTGGAAGCTAGAATTAGAAAATCCTGGTTAGCTTCTAACATGACTATTGGTAGAATTGGAGGAGATTCTAAACTCAGTTATCCAGTTTTAGAACTTGGAAGTAAAACTTCGGTTTTGGATGAAATTTTAAGTGGTTCGCATGACTATCATAATATTTTACAGAAATCATATAGACCAGGTTTTATTGTAGGAGAGGGAATTATTAATCGAAGTGATGGGGAATCATTGATAGGAAAAATTAGAGAGATTGCTGAAAAATATAATGCTTATGATCAAGAGTGGAATGGACTTGGATTTCTGCATACATCAGCTGGAACTGTAGGAGCATTAGAAGTTGGTTTTGTTCCTCAAAAAAACGGAAACAATACAAACAAAATTATTAAGAATATTAAGTCAGGAAAAATAAAATTTATTTGGCTATTGAACACTGATGATTTAGATGTTGAATCTTTGTCTAAGGCTTTCATCGTTTATCAAGGTCATCATGGAGATAAAGCTGCTGCAATTGCTGATGTAATTCTACCTGGCAGAGCTTATACTGAAAAAGAGGGAACTTTTGTAAATGTCGAAGGAAGAGTTCAAAAAACTCAACAGGCAGTTAAATCTCCTGGATCATCCAAAGAGGATTGGAAAATTATTCGCGCGTTCTCATCTTTATTAGAAAAGCCTTTACCTTATAATAATATTTTTGAATTAAGAAAACGAATAGAAAAAATAAATCCATTTTTAACAAAAGAAAATTATGTGATAACTGGAAATACATCAAAAATTGGTAATTCTAGCTTAAAAATAACAAATAAAAATATTTGTCCTAGAGACATGAATTATTATATGACTTGTCCCATATCAAGATCATCTGAAACTATGGCTAAATGCACTATTTCTGCCAATAATAGAGGTATTAAAAGTTGATGCTTTTTAATTTAGAAAATTTGTATCTTTTAGGTTTTGTTTTATTAAAAATAATTATTTTAGTTATTCCATTATTATTGATAGTTGTTTTTTTGACTTATGCTGAAAGAAAAGTTATCGCCGCTGCTCAACTAAGAAAAGGACCTAATGTAGTGGGATTACTTGGACTACTTCAACCAGTAGCTGATGGAATTAAATTATTCTCGAAAGAGTCTATATTTCCAACGGTTTCTAGTAAGGTAGTTTTTATTTTAGCACCAATGATTGCTTTTTCTCTCTCTATTGCAGCTTGGGCTGTAATTCCTGTTTCTGATGGTTTAGTAATTTCTAACATTAATGTGGGAATACTGTATATTTTTGCAATTTCTTCACTTTCTGTTTATGGAATTATAATGGCGGGATGGGCAAGTAATTCTAAATATGCATTTATGGGAGCAATGAGATCAGCAGCACAAATGGTCTCATACGAAGTTTCTATAGGCTTAGTAATAGTTACAGTTTTAATTTGTGTAGGTTCTTTGAATTTACACGATATTGTTATGGCTCAAGAATCCGTGTGGTTTGTATTTCCACTTTTTCCCATGTTCATAGTTTTTTTTATTTCAGCATTAGCAGAGACTAATAGAGCACCTTTTGATCTCCCTGAAGATGAATCGTCGTTAGTAGCAGGATATCTTACAGAATATTCTTCTATGTTATTTGCAATGTTTTTTTTAGGAGAATATGCTGCTATGATACTTATGAGTGGCATGGCTACTATACTATTTTTAGGAGGTTGGTTAGCTCCATTTGATTATTATTTATTTGAAATGATTCCTGGAATATTTTGGTTTGCATTAAAAACTTCACTATTGCTCTTTGTTTTTTTGTGGATTAGGGCTACCTTTCCTCGTTTTAGATATGATCAATTGATGCGTATTGGTTGGAAGGTATTTCTCCCTTTATCTCTGTTTTGGGTGGTTGCCACTTCAGGATTTTTAGTCGTATTTGATTTGTTACCCAAAGGTGGAGCTTAAAGATTGTTAAAGTTAATTTATAGATCCATATGGTTTTTAATTCTTGGTGAATTGTTTGCTGGGCTATGGCTAACATTTAAATATATGTTAAAGAAACCTGTAACAATTAATTATCCATACGAAAAAGGTAGTTTAAGTCCTCGTTTTAGAGGAGAACATGCTTTAAGACGTTATCCAAGCGGAGAGGAGAGATGTATAGCTTGCAAGTTGTGTGAAGCTATATGCCCTGCTTTAGCAATAACTATCGAGGCAGAGCCAAGAGTTGATGGAAGTAGGAGAGCTACTAGATATGACATAGATATGACAAAATGCATATATTGTGGTTTGTGTGAAGAGTCATGTCCAGTAGATGCAATTGTTCAAGGTCCAAATTATGAGTTTGCAACTGAAACAAGACCAGAGCTTTTCTATAATAAGCANAAGTTATTAGATAATGGAGATAAATGGGAAGAAGTTTTATCAGATAACTTAAGATCGAAGTTATAGTTGAGTACATTTTTAGGATAATTTATGTCAGTTCTATCATTATTTTTTTATTTATTCGCTTCAATTGNTGTAGTATCAGCTTTAATGGTAGTAATATCACGTAACCCTGTTCATTCTGTATTATTTTTAATTCTTACTTTTTTTAATTCTTCTGCTCTTTTTGTTTTAATGGGGGCCGAATTTTTAGCTATGTTGTTGCTAGTAGTTTATGTGGGGGCAGTAGCTGTTTTATTTTTATTTATAGTAATGATGTTAAACATCGATTTTTTAACGCTCCGAAAGGGTATGTCCAAGAATGCTCCTATAGGAGTTNTAGTAGGGTTGATTTTATTTTTTGAAATAGTGATATCTATTGTAGGCGTTAATTTTGGTGAATTTTCTACTCCAGCAAGTGAATTAAAAGTTGTTTATAGTGAAGTTGAAAATACTAGAGCTTTAGGTATGGTTTTATATACCAAATATGGATATTTGTTTCAGTGTGCAGGCATGATTTTACTGGTAGCGATGATAGGAGCTATAGTCTTAACTCATCGGCAAAGGGCTTCTGTTAGACGTCAGAAAGTAGGAAAACAAATATTGAGAAANAGGGATGATTCAGTAGAGATTAAAAAAGTTGAACTAGGAAAGGGAGCTACGTAATGCTTGAAGTTTCTTTAGCTCATTATCTAATTTTATCATCCTTAATCTTTACCATCGGACTTTTTGGTATTTTTCTTAATAGGAAGAATCTAATAATAATTTTAATGTCTTTAGAATTAATTTTACTATCAGCTAATATTAATTTTGTAGCATTTTCAACACATCTAGATTTAATTCTTGGCCAAGTTTATTCAATGTTTATATTAACCGTCGCAGCGGCAGAAGCAGCTATTNGTTTAGCAATACTGGTAGTGTTTTTTAGAGCTAAGGGTTCTATCGGTGTTGATGATGCAAGTAGCATGAAAGGTTAATTAAATATGCTTACTACTGCAGTATTTCTTCCTTTAATCGGATCTATTTTTAGTGGCTTGTTGCCTAAAACTTTAGGAAAAAACGGGGCTGTTTGGATTCCTACTTTGTCATGTATAATTTCATTTATTCTTTCAATCTTTCTATTACTTAGTGCTCTTTCTGGAGATACATATGAGGTCCTTCTTTTAAATTGGATTCAGTCATCATTATTAGATATAAGTTGGTCACTTAGGTTAGATGTTCTTAGTGCAATAATGATATTTACAGTTTCTCTANTTTCTTCGATTGTTCATCTTTATTCAGTTGGTTACATGAGTAATGATCCTAATCAAGAGAGGTTTTTCTCATATCTATCATTGTTCACTTTTTCAATGTTAATTTTAGTTGCANCAAGTAATTTTGTNCAACTATTTTTAGGCTGGGAGGGAGTAGGGTTATGCTCTTATCTTCTTATAGGATTTTGGTATAAAAAGGATAAAGCCAATAAAGCTGCTATAAAAGCTTTTATAGTGAATAGGGTAGGTGATTTAGGTTTAGTATTAGGACTGTGTGTACTGTATAAAACTTTTGGAAGTCTTGATTATAGTATAGTTTTTTCACAGGCTTATGATTACAGGCTAGTGGATATATCAATTTTAGGCTATTCGATCCCGTCTTTAGAACTTATTGGAATACTTTTATTTATTGGAGCTATGGGGAAGTCTGCACAACTAGGTTTACATACTTGGTTGGCAGATGCTATGGAAGGACCAACNCCAGTTTCTGCACTAATTCACGCTGCTACGATGGTTACAGCAGGAGTGTTTCTAATAGCAAGATGCTCTCCTTTATACGAACATACTACTTATGCATTAGGTTTTATAATAATTATTGGAGCACTGACTGCAATATTTGCAGCCTCTATTGCTATTGCTCAAGACGATATTAAAAAGGTAATTGCTTATTCTACTTGTAGTCAGCTAGGTTATATGTTTTTTGCATGTGGTGTTTCAGCATATTCNGCAGGCATATTTCATTTAATGACTCACGCTTTTTTCAAAGCTTTATTATTTTTAGCGGCAGGCTCAGTAATTCACGCTTTATCAGGGGAGCAGAATTTAAAAAAAATGGGTGGCTTGTCTAAATATTTGCCTCTGACATGCGCTTCCATGTGGATAGGATCTTTTGCTTTAGCAGGAATACCGCCATTTGCAGGTTTCTTTTCTAAAGATATCATTCTAGAGGCTGCTTGGGGAAGTCACTCTGTATTGGGTTCAATAGCATTTTACTTAGGTATAGCAGCTGCATTTATGACGGCTTTTTATTCATGGAGGGTTATTTTTTTAGTTTTTCANGTAAAAACTGNAAATGANTACAAAAATATTCATGAGTCTCCCTTTACAATGCTTATACCTATAGGGCTACTTTCTTTAGGTGCCATTTTTTCCGGTTGGATTGGNCTTGATATGATTAGTNTTTCTNGAGATTTTTGGATGGGATCAATTCAAGTTATAAGTGGTCATGATGCTTTNGCTAATGCTCANCATGCNCCTATATATATAAAACTNCTACCAATAGTTATTGCTACTTCAGGNATTATTTTAGCATGGGTGTTTTATATTAAATTGCCCCATATGCCCAATGTGATATCGGATAAGATGAGATTTATGTATTTAATACTTTATAACAAATATTGGTTTGATGAATTTTATGATAGATTNATCTGTTTTCCTCTTAAAAGGTTTGGNCAGTTTCTGTGGGAAAAATGTGATATTAAAGTTATAGATAAATATGGCCCTGACGGAATAAGCAATTATTGCATTATTTTGGCTAGTAGGATTCGTAAGTTCCAAAGTGGTTATGTTTATCACTATGCTTTTTCAATGTTTTTTGGTTTGATTATCTTTATTAGTTGGCATTTTATTGTCTATTTAGGTGTATTTTGATGACAGGCTGGCCAATTCTTTCTCTGATGATTTTTATCCCNGTATTTGGAGCTATAATTATTTCTCTTATAGGAGGAGACGAAAAAACTGTTTTTAACAATTCTAGAATTGTAGCCCTATGGACTTCATTGGTAGTTTTACTTTTATCAATATTAGCTTGGATAACTATTCCATCAGACGGTAATTTTTACTTTGTGGAGGAAATAGATTTTATTTCTTCCATCGGACTAAGTTACAGATTGGGAATTGATGGAATATCACTTGTATTTATATTATTATCTACTTTTTTAATACCATTATGTATTCTCATAAGTTGGAAATCCATCACTTATAGAGTNCGCGAATATATGATTTTATTTCTAATCTTAGAAACTTTAATGATAGGTACTTTTTGTGCTTTAGATTTAATATTATTTTATATATTTTTTGAATCCTTACTAATACCAATGTTTTTAATCATTGGAATTTGGGGTGGTCCAAGAAGAGTATATGCAGCATTTAAATTCTTTTTATATACATTAGGAGGTTCAGTATTATTCTTAATTGCTATAATAGTGATGGCTAATGTAGTTGGTACTTTTGATATAAGAACACTTTTATATAGTAAGATACCTGAAACTATACAACTATGGTTATGGCCTGCTTTTTTTGCTTCATTTGCAATTAAAACTCCTATGTGGCCGTTTCATACATGGTTACCTGATGCTCACGTTGAGGCTCCCACAGCAGGTTCAGTTATCCTCGCTGGCGTATTACTTAAAGTAGGGGGATATGGTTTTATAAGATTTTCTATACCTATGCTTCCTTATGCAAGTGAATATTATAGTCTACTAGTTTATGTACTTAGCGTTATAGCAATAATTTATGCTTCTTTAGTTGCTTTAATGCAGAGTGATATGAAAAAATTAATTGCTTATGCTTCTGTAGCGCATATGGGCTTTGTGACTATAGGTTTGTTTACTTTCAAACAAGAAGGGATAGACGGTGCGATGACTCAAATGCTCAGTCATGGTATAGTTTCTGCTGCATTATTCATATGTGTAGGTGTTTTGTATGATAGGAAACATTCAAGATTAATTTCTGATTATGGTGGTTTGGTTGAAAGAATGCCGAAATATGCTTTAGTCTTTATGATATTTCTTTTAGCCTCTATTGGGCTTCCTGGTACAAGTGGATTCATAGGTGAATTTCTAATTTTAATTTCGGCATATCAAGTAAATGTATTTCTAGCACTTGGTGCAGGATTAGGGATAATATTAGGTGCTTGTTATATGTTATGGCTTTATAAAAGAGTAATATTTGGTTCATTAAACAAAAATAAAGCTGGCGATATTCTTGATATAGATTTAATAGAAATGCTAGTTTTTTTGCCATTAATTATTTTAGTTTTCTGGATAGGTATTTACCCAGAAAGTTTTATTTCCGAATTTAGAGAACCTATATCAAATATAATCAATTCACTTAACGATAGAATTGTAAGATAAAATATGGAGCCTTCGTATTGAAATCTTCCTTAAATTTTTCAGAACTGTTTGTAATATTTCCAGAAATCTTCTTATCTTCATGGATACTTTTTTATATTATTTTTGGAGTATTTTCTGGGGGTAGTAAGTTATCTAAACAAAAAATATTTACTCTTACTGCCNCTCTTGGTTTGTTGATTACATTTATATTGGTTTACATAGGAGATTGGAAGGCAAATAGATTNTTATCAGATTTATTTGTGCAAGATAGATTATCGGTTTATATGAAACTTTTGGTTTTGTTTTCAGGAATTGTAATTATTTACATATCTGAAAAATATAGATCTTTCGAAAAACTATTTATTTATGAATATCCTTTATTGATATTGTTCTCCATTCTTGGGATGTTGATTATGATATCAGCGAATGATTTTATTTCTTTGTATATGGGATTAGAACTACAATCTTTGTCTTTGTATGTATTGGCCTCAATGAAAAAAGATTCTAGTAAGTCTTCTGAAGCCGGCTTGAAATATTTTATACTTGGTGCATTGGCATCAGGTTTTTTTCTTTTTGGCGTATCATTATTATTTGGAATTGCCGGAACTACAACTTATACAGAGCTTTCTTTAATTCTGGTCAATTATGAAAACTATTCTCCGTTGTTGGCATTAGCTATTGTAATGATACTTTGCTCGATAGCGTTCAAACTGTCGGCAGCACCTTTTCACATGTGGACTCCAGATGTATATGAGGGCAGCCCTACAACGGTTACAGCTTTTATAGCTGTAGTTCCTAAAATTGCTGCTGTAGCTATTATAGTAAGAGTCTTGTATATACCTTTTGGAAATATTTATGAAATTTGGTATCAAATATTAATTATGATATCTGTTGCATCAATATATGTAGGGGCTTTTGGAGCCCTCGTTCAGGATAATATCAAACGCCTTATGGCATACAGTACAATAGGAAGTATCGGTTATGTTTTATTAGCTTTATCTGCAGGAAGTCAAGAAGCTCTTCAGGGTGCTTTAATATACATTACTATATATACTATTTCTGTAATGGGTAGTTTTGTTGCAATTGTTTTTATGGAAAAAGATAATATAGCATTAGAAAAAATTTCAGATTTAGCGGGTATATCTAAAACTGATCCTTATACTGCTATTTGCTTTTCTATATTGCTGCTTTCACTTGCAGGCCTTCCACCTTTTGCAGGTTTTGTAGGAAAATTTTATATATTTCGTTCTTTGATCATTGAAGATTTAACTTGGTTAGCTGTTATAGGAGTAATAGGTAGTGTTATTGCTGCATATTATTATTTAAAACTAATTAAAATTATGTATTTAGATAGTGCTGAAGAACCATTAATTTTTAGGTATAATCTGGGTTCTAAAATAATATTAGGTGTTACGAGCTTGATGGTAGTAAGCTTTTTATTTTATGCTAAGTCTGTAGTTAATTTTATTGAATATATAAGCTTTTCAATTTCACTATGATAAAAATAAAAAATTCATTACCTCCTGAGTACAATTTACACATATATAAAGAAGTTGCNTCTACTATGGTAACAGCTAAAAANTTGGTTAATAGTGGTAGTGATGTAGGAACGGTGGTTTGGGCTAAGAAACAAACTAAGGGAAGAGGAAGGTATGGGAGAACATGGATATCACCTGCAGGTAATTTATATTTTTCATTTATTAGAAATGCAGAAATGGAAAATAAAAGATTTTTATTTTCTCACGTTTATATAGTAGGTTTAACTCTTGCAGAATCTGTGGAAGAAATAAGCAATGGTTTAATTAAGCCATTTTTAAAATGGCCTAATGACCTTCTAATAAATGGCTCAAAATTAGCTGGTATTTTAATAGAAAGTTTTATAAGTGATAGTAATCAGAATCTATTAAATATAGGATTGGGAATAAACATAAATAGTTCCCCTGATAATGTGGGCTATAAAACTACTAATTTAAGGAANGAAAATGTGAATATTAATCCAAAGGAATTGCTTGTATATTTTTTTCAATGNTTNAAACGTAATGAAAAAATTTATAATAAAAAGGGTTTAAATTTTATTTTGAAAAAATGGAAAAATTATAGTCATACTAAAAACGATAAGTTATTGGTAAAAATTGGGAATACTAGTCTAAAGGGTTTATTCAAAGATATAGATAAAAATGGGGCTCTTTTATTAGAGATTAGTGATAAAAAAATTAAAACTGTTTATGNAGGAGACGTCTTCTTATTATGAATAAAAGTTCTTTAATCAAGCATGATCTATTGGTCATCGATGTAGGAAACACAAACATTCAATTTGCAGTAATAAGTTCAAATGGAATTGTTAAACGATGGAGGTTATCTACCCAATCTGAAAGGACTGCAGATGAATATACTTTGAATATAATTTCAAATTTTCTGCAGGAAGAAGAAATAGCTAAAATTAAAGAGGTTATAATATGCTCNGTAGTTCCATCTNTCGTATATGAACTCAAGCAATTTATTAAAAATATATTTAAGATNAGTTCTAAGGTAGTAGGNGAGGATATTCATCCAGNTATCANAATATTAACGGAAAGACCTGANGAAGTTGGCTCAGATAGNTTGGTTAATAGCTTAGCTACTTATAAGATATATGGTGGGAATAAAATAGTTGTTGATTTTGGAACTGCTACTACTTTTGATGTAGTCCAACAAGATGGCTCTTATGCAGGAGGAGTTATTGCTCCAGGTATACAATTATCATTAGATGCTTTAGATAAGGCTACTGCNAGNTTGCCAAGAATAGCAGTAAAAAAACCATCTTTAGTAGTAGGTACTAATACGGTTTCTGCTATGCAGTCAGGTATATACTGGGGTTATATTGGACTATTGNAAGGAATTATTTCTGAAATAAGAAATGAACGAAAATCTGATATGAAAGTCGTAGCTACTGGGGGATTAGCAAGTTTATTTAGCAAGGATTCGAATTTAATTGATATAGTTGATTTAGATTTGACAATTAAAGGAATCGCTCTCGCTTCTAATCATTCACTGAATGTGTTTAAATAATGAAACTNATGAATCCTAGCAAGAATGAGTTTCTATTTCTTCCTTTGGGAGGTTCTGGNGAGATAGGAATGAATTTAAATCTATATGGATTTGATGGGCANTGGTTAATAGTTGATTGCGGTGTCACTTTTGGAGATTTGGAACATCCCTCAATAGACATAGTTATGCCAGATATATCCGCAATAGAAGAACATAAAGATAAAATAAGTGGTCTAGTATTAACGCATGCTCATGAAGACCATATAGGTGCAGTACATTACCTTTGGCCATATCTGAAATGCCCTATTTATGCAACTCCTTTTGCCGCTGAGGTCTTAAAATTTAAATTTAAGGAAAATGAAGTAGATTATGATGATAGTGAGTTAAAGATAAAAACTATCCATATAGGCTCTAATATTAAGATTGATGGGTTTGAAATAGAAATAATTAATATGACACATTCAATTCTAGAACCAACTGCTTTACTCATAACNACAAAAATTGGATCTGTTTTTCATACAGGAGATTGGAAAATAGATTTTAACCCACAAATAGGTAGGGGAATAGATGAGAACAGATTAAAAGAATTGGCAAGTAAAAATATTATGGCAATGGTTTGCGATTCTACAAATGTATTTGTAGAAGGTAACTCNGGCTCTGAGGCTGATGTGATTGAAAATTTAACGGAACAAATAAAAAGTAGTAAAAATAGGGTTTTTGTTACTACATTTGCATCAAACGTGATGCGTTTAAAAACTATAGCAAATATAGGAAGATTATCTGGTCGAAAAATAGCTTTTGTTGGAAGATCTATGCATAGAATGCTAGAAATTGCTTCAAATTGCGGATATTTGTCAGATTTACCAGNTTTAATCAAAGAAAAAGATATTTCAAAAATCCCTAAAGATGAAATATTGATAATATGTACGGGTTCTCAAGGAGAATTAAGAGGTGCTTTGAATAGGATAGCAAATGATGATCATAAAACTGTAAACNTAAATGCAGGAGATAAAGTACTTTTTTCTTCTAGAGTAATTCCTGGGAATGAAAAATATATTTCTCAATTACAAAATAAAATTTCTGATAAGGGCGCAGAAATAATTGAATCTTCTTCAGGTNTGAAAATACATGTAAGTGGACATCCTGCCAGAGAAGAATTNGCACAAATGTATAAATGGGTTAAACCCAGGGCTTTAATAGCAGTTCATGGAGAAAGTAGACACATTAATGCCCATGTTAAATTTGCTTTAGAGCAGAATATTAAAGAAGCTATTCCAGCAAAAAATGGAAATATAATTAACATTAATAATAAGAGATTAAATGTTAAAGGTCAGGTGGAAAGTGGGAGATTAGTTGTAGATGGAAATTATATAATTAACAAAAATTCTAAAGTATTAAAATCTAGGCAGAAAATGATGTTTAATGGGGTAATTAATGTAGTAATAATATTAGATCAAAATAATATACTTCTTACAAGGCCAACCATTTTTGTGGAGGGTTTAGTTGATAGTAATGTTGAAGAGAATCCCTATGATTTTATATTAGAGGTTATTATGGAACAGGTAAAAATACTGGAGACCTTAAATAATGAGAATAAAAATGAGATTGTTGACTTAATTACTAGTAATATAAAAAGAAATGTGAGGCATAAGTATTCAAAGAAGCCTATAATATTTGTTAAAATTGAAATTATTAAAAATAAGAGGTAAGTCTGATGATTGGTAAATTAAATCATGTTGCAATCGCAGTGCCATCNGTTAGNAAAGCTTCAAAAAAATATAAGAATATTTTGGGTGCTAAAATATCAAAACCTAANAAATTAATAGAACAAGGTGTCACAACAATTTTTGTTGAGATTAAAAATACTAAGATAGAATTAATAGAACCTTTAGGTCATAAATCACCGTTAGAATCATTNTTATCAAAAAATCCTAGCGGTGGGATACATCATATTTGTTTAGAAGTAAAAGATATTAAATTAGCTTGTGACTCTCTTGTTAAAACAGGTATAAAAATTCTTGGTTCAGGAAAACCCTCGGTTGGAGCACATGGTAAACCTGTAATTTTTCTTCATCCTAAAGATTTTGATGGAACACTCATAGAACTTGAGGAAGTATAATGTATTTAGTAAAAATAATTATTATATATGTTATTGTTTGGTGGATCTTATTTTTTATGGCTCTTCCTATTGGGCTTAAAAAACCAGTAAATAATATTCCAGGGCAAGACAGAGGTGCACCAGAAAAGCCTAAGTTATGGTTGAAATTCTTTGTAGTGAGTATAATTTCATTAATANTAACTATCATAATCAATTTTATAATTAGAAATAATTTATTAGGAATTTAGGGAACTATGAAAAGAAGTAACTTTTTTTTACCTACTCTTAAAGAAAACCCAGTAGATGCAAAAATTGTTTCTCATAGATTAATGCTAAGATCAGGAATGATTAGACAATCTTCTGCGGGNATTTATTCNTGGTTACCGCTTGGAGTTAAAGTTTTAAAGAATATAGAGTCGATAGTTATAGAGGAGCAGAATAAAATTTCTCAACAAATATTGATGCCCACTATTCAAGATGCAAATATTTGGAAAAAATCTGGACGATACGAAGACTATGGCAAGGAAATGTTAAAAATACTAGATAGAAATAAAAGAGAAATGATATATGGACCGACTAATGAGGAATTGGTCACAGAGATATTCTCTAATAATGTTATGAGTTATAAAGATCTNCCAATGAATNTATTCCACATACAATGGAAATTTAGAGATGAGATAAGACCACGATTTGGTGTTATGAGAGGAAGAGAATTTCTGATGAAAGATGCTTACTCGTTCGACTTGAATGAAGAAGAGGCAATATTCTCGTATAATAGAATGTTTGTAAATTATTTAAATATTTTCAAAAAAATGGGTTTACAATCTATCCCTGTGAAAGCTGATACTGGCCCTATAGGTGGAGATTTAAGTCATGAGTTTGTTGTGATTGCAGAGACAGGGGAATCAAAAATATTTTGTGATTCTAAAGTTTTAGAACAAAACATTAATGATATTGATTATNATGATAAAACGTCTGTTAATAATGCAGTAAATCTTTGGACTTCATTCTATGCTTCTTCAGAAGAAACTTTAGANAAAGAAGAGTATTTAGCATTGGTTAAAGAAGGAAATAGAATAGAAAAAAATGCTATTGAAGTAGGGCATTTATTTTATTTTGGTGATAAATATTCCTTACCTTTGGATGCAAGTGTTATAAACAAAGAAGGTAAAAGAATTTTTGTTAAAATGGGTTCTTACGGTATAGGAATATCTAGGTTGGCAGCAGCAATAATAGAAGTATTTCATGATGAAAAGGGTATATGTTGGCCTGAAAACATTGCTCCATTTAAAGTAGGTATAGTAAATTTGCGTCAAAATGATAAAAATTGCGAAAAAGTGTCTGAAAGTATTTACGATAATTTGTGCAAATTNGGTTTATCAGTATTGTATGATGATCGTAATGAAGGGGCTGGGTCAAAATTAGCAGATATGGATTTGATTGGTATCCCATGGNAAATAAGGATTGGGCCAAATAGCTTAAAAAATAATTATATAGAATTAAAGCAAAGACAAAGTTCTGAAGTTAATGAGATAAGTGTCTCTGAGATTATAAATGAAGTCCAAAAAAAAATTACATAGGAAATGAATTTTTTATTTGAAATATGGATTGCATATAGATATTTGAGATCACGTCAAGAAGAAGGTTTTATTTCGATAGTAAGCCTGTTTTCATTTCTTGGCATTACTTTAGGTGTTGCAACTCTCATAATAGTTATGTCGGTAATGAATGGGTTTCGTGAAGAAATGCTTAGCAGAATTCTAGGGCTAAATGGGCATGCATCCATTTCAATATCAAATGATAGTTTATCAATAGATCTAAATAAATTATCTAGATTAATTATAAATTCAGATGAGGTTGAATATGCTGTACCAACAATTCAGTCTACTATTATGGCTAGTTCTAAATATTCTTCTACAGGAGTCAGGCTTAAAGGTTTAGAAATATCAGATATAAGTAAAAGGAAGATACTGAATGATAGTTTTTCTGAGAGAGGTTTATTAGAATTTGCAAAAAAAGACAGAATACTCTTGGGTGATAAATTATCTAAAAAACTTTTATTGAGCATAGGTGATAGTGTCACATTAATTTCTCCTACAGGAGTTGATACTCCCTTTGGTTCTGCTCCAAATGCTAAAACTTTTATAGTAGCGGATACTTTCAATGTTGGGATGTATGAATATGACTCTTCTGTCATATTTATGAAATTAGATGAAGTAAAAAAATTATTAGGATTAAATAAGAATTACATGGGAATGATAGAAATATTTTTTAAAAATCCTGATGAAGCAGAATATAATACCGACTTAATTAACGCGCTTATTAATAAGGAAACTAGTTATAATTTATATGCTATTCCGTGGACTAAAAAATATGAACAATTTTTTAGTGCGTTGAAAGTTGAGCGTAATGTGATGTTTATAATTTTAACTTTAATTATAATAGTTGCAGCCTTCAATGTTATTAGTTCCATGATTATGCTGGTAAAAGACAAGGAGAATAGTATATCTATACTAAGAACCATAGGAATATCTAGGCTTTCAATAATGAGAATATTTATAATGGTAGGATCATTTATAGGAATCTTAGGAACAGTTTTAGGTTGTATTTTGGGTATATTATTTTCCCTGAATATAGAAAAAATTCAACATCTAATAGAAAAATTATTAGGAAGTAATTTATTTGAGGCTGAAATATATTTTCTATCAAATTTACCCTCTAAGATTGAATATTATGAAGTTTTTTGGGTAATTCTTTTTTCTCTACTTTTATCTTTTCTTGCAACAGTTTATCCCGCGTGGAGGGCGTCAAGTATAGATCCAGCGAAGGTGTTGAGATATGGATAAGGTTTATAACTCTCTAGAATTCAAAAAAGTGTCTCACACCTTTAAACAGGGTGATAGTTTGATAAAAGTTTTACACAAAATAAATTTTACTATTCCCAAAGGTGCAATAATAGGGTTACTAGGAGCGTCAGGTTCAGGAAAGTCTACTCTCTTGCAAATAGCTGGGCTTTTAGAAAAACCTACAACGGGAGAAATTGTAATTAAAGGTAAAGGTACTAGTAATATAGGAGAAGGAGAAAGAACACGTCTAAGAAAAAGTAATATAGGCTTTGTTTTTCAAAAGAGTCACCTTTTGCCTGAGTTTAATGCGATGGAAAATATTGTTATTGCTCAAAAAATTTATGGTAAGAGCAATGGTATAGTAAAGGAAGATGCTATAAGGCTTTTGGAGGAAATAAATTTAGCTAAAAGAGCTTTGCATCGTCCGGCAAAATTATCTGGGGGAGAACAACAAAGGGTAGCTATAGCAAGAGCATTGGTGAATAATCCTTCCATTGTTTTAGCAGATGAGCCGACTGGTAATTTAGATTTTGAATCCTCAAAAAACGTAGCGGATATATTAATTAGAACCGTTAGATCTTCTGGTGCTAGTGCATTAATAGCTACACATAGTCAAGAACTAGCTTCAAGAATGGATAAGATATATAAATTAATTGATGGTAAGATAGAATTTGAAAGATAATACTAATTAATATTAGATATATATAATTTTTATGTGTTTCTAATTATAAATATGCATATTATAAGTAATGGAAATTAATCATAAATTTATTCATTTAAGATCTAGATCTTCATATTCCTTGGCTCAGGGTGCTATTTTAGTAGATGAATTAGTGCAATTAGCTAAAAAGGATAATATGCCGGCTTTAGCTCTTACAGATGAAGGAAATTTATTTGGAGCTTTNGAATTTTCATTAANAGCTGTAGAGCAAGGAATTCAACCTATTATGGGATGTATTCTGAAGGTTGAGGTNTCTTCGCAAGTTAATGGGCATGATGTAATGACCCCAAAAANGATTTCAAAGGTTTTATTGTTAGTGAAGAATAAAGTAGGATGGGAAAATTTATCCTCTTTAGTTAGTAAAAGTTTTTTAGATGATAATGATGGGAATCAAAGACCTATTAGATTAGAGGAATTATTTAAACAATCTANTGGTCTACTATGTTTGCTTGGGGGATTAGAGGGTCCAGTAGGTCAATTTTTGTTAGAAAACAAATTTTCTGAAGCATTCAATATTTCTAAATTATTTAAAAAAAACTTCTCTGATAATCTTTTTATAGAAGTTAGTCGTCATGGATTAGAAGAAGAAAATAAAACAGAGNCCTCATTTATAAAAATATCATCTGATCTAGATGTACCAATTGTTGCAACAAATAATATTTATTTTTCAGANCAGTCTATTTATGAGGCTCATGACTGNTTAATGTGCATATCAGAGGGTACTACCGTTAGTAATATAAATAGAAAAAGATTCAATAATGAGCATTATTTTAAAAATCAAAAATTGATGTTAAAAGCTTTTCANGATTTTCCTGAGGCTATAGATAATACTATAATGGTTGCTAAAAAATGTTTATTCATGCCAGNAAAANGAAATCCTGTACTTCCTAACTTTCCATTAAAAAACAATCAAAACGAATATGATCTCTTAGTTAATCTGTCAAAAGAAGGGTTAAACAATAGGTTACAAGNAATATNTAATAAAAANAATAGTAGCAANAACATTAAGGAAGATAANAATTATATAAAATATGAAGAGAGATTATTTTATGAATTAGAAGTTATAAAAAAGATGGGCTTTTCAGGATATTTTTTAATAGTTGCTGAAATTGTAAATTGGGCAAGACAGGCTAATATTCCTGTTGGACCGGGAAGGGGATCTGGTGCTGGCTCTCTGGTAGCATGGGTACTAGGTATAACTAACTTAAATCCAATTNAATTCAATCTTTTATTTGAACGGTTTCTTAATCCAGCGCGAATATCTATGCCAGATTTTGATATTGATTTTTGTCCAAATAAAAGAAGTGAAGTAATAAGGCATGTGCAAGAAGTTTATGGTAAAAATAAAGTAGCCCATATTATAACCTTTGGATCATTGCAAGCTAAAGGGGTATTAAGGGATGTGGGTAGAGTATTAGAGATTCCTTTTGGAAAGGTTGATAATATATGTCGGCTTATTCCTATCAATCCATCAGATCCTACAAAACCTCTCAAATTGCAAGAAGCAATAGATCAAGAGCCAAGNATGAAGTCTGCATCAAAATCTGATGAAGAAATTGAGCAATTATTTCAAATTTCACTCAAGTTGGAAGGTTTATATAGAAATGCATCAACGCATGCGGCTGGAATTGTTATAGGAGATAAACCTCTATTAGAGTTATTNCCTCTGTATANNGACCCGAAGTCTAATTTACCTGCTACACAATANAACATGAAGTATACTGAATTATCGGGTCTAGTAAAATTTGATTTTTTAGGTTTAAAAACTTTATCAATTATTGATATGGCTTCTTTAAAACTCAAAGNAACTAAACCAGACTTTGAATTAGATAATATTCCTCTAGATGATAAGTTTGTGTACGATTTGATTTCTAAAGGAGATACAGTAGGTATATTTCAGCTAGAAGGTACCGGAGTAACTGAAGTACTAAAGAAGCTAAAACCTGATCATTTTGAAGAATTAATGGCAGTCGTNGCGTTATATAGACCAGGACCAATGGACAATATTCCATCATTCNTTAGAAGAAAACACNGGAATGAAAAAGCGGATGTTTTGCACCCTCTGTTAAATGAGGTTCTNAAAGAGACNTATGGNATCATGATTTATCAAGAACAAGTAATGGAATCAGCACAAAAAATTGCCGGATATACATTGGCCGAAGCTGATTTGCTTCGTAGGGCAATGGGAAAAAAAATTGAATCAGAGATGCAAGCTCAGAGAGAAGTATTTATAAAGGGGGCAAAAAAAAATAATATAAAAACTAATATTGCGCTTCAAATTTTTGAAATTATATCAAGATTCGCTGGTTATGGCTTTAATAAAAGTCATGCTGCAGCATATGCTTTAATAGCTTATCAAACAGCTTGGTTTAAAGCTTATTATCCGGAGATATTTTTAGCTTCTTTAATGACTTATGATTCAGATTCTGCTGAAAAATTAAACGTCTTTAGAAATGATTTATTAAGAATGAATATTCCTTTATTAGGACCTGATGTAAATTTTTCGGAAGTAAATTTTTCTATAGAAAAAGAAGAATCAGGAGATATTGCTGTCAGAACTGGGTTGTGTAGTATTAAAAATGTTGGTGATGGCATCATGAATCAAATTGTTAAAGAAAGGAAAAAAAATGGTGTTTACAATGACATATTAAATTTCTCCAATAGAATGACAGAAGGATTATTTGGAAAAGCACATTTTGAGTATTTATCATTATCTGGATGTTTTGATACTATTTGTCCAAATAGAAAGAAAGTTTTTTTTAGTGCAGATGTTTTAGCAAATTGTGCGAACAGTTCTAGCTTAGATTTACAAGCTAAACAAGAAAATATATTTTCAAAAAACACCAAATTGTCTGAGATATGGAAACTGTCATCTGTTGAAGAATGGACGGAGAAAGAAAAACTTGAAAAAGAAAGATTATCATTAGGGTTTTATTTTTCTGGGCATCCCACAGATAAATATAAAAATATACTTAAAATGATAAATATAAAAAATTCTTCTGACATCAGTAATATTAACAATTTAATATTTTATAGTGCTGGAGTAATTTCACAGATATTTGAGAGATCATCAAGCCATGGTAGGTTTGCTAGAATTCAAATATCTGATACAAAAGGAATATACGAAGTAACAGCCTATTCAGAGATATTCTCTATAAAAAGAAATTTATTAGTCTCAGGAAATACTCTATTGTTTCAATTATCGTTGGTTGAAGATTCTTCTGGCTCTAAAAATATTATTGCAAAAGATTTTTGGAATTTGGATGACAAACTAGATAAATTAATTAACGGCTATGTTATTAGAATAGATAGTAATGTTGATATTGGGAAAGTTAAATTTCTTTTAACCACTAAAAAAAATACAGAAAATATTCATAAGAAAATAACTTTCTTAGTGCCTGTA
>PAWH01000009.1 GCA_002714055.1 Candidatus Pelagibacterales bacterium
GTTTCGAACATGGGTTATGTGATTGAAAATGAGTATTTATTAAAGGGCATAAGTCATGTCATAAACAAAAATAATAATATTTCGTCAGTAAAAAGAATTAAAGCTAGTGTAGTATCTATAGAGTTAAATCAGAGTTATGCAGAAATAGAACTAGATAATGGTAAAATTATTTTAGCTTCATTAGTAATAGGTGCAGATGGAAAAAATTCTTCTATTAGAAAGATGTCTGGAATAGAAGAAAAAAGAACGGATTATGGACAGTATGCTTTTGTTTGCCAGATGNATCACAATAAATCTCATCAAAATATTGCTTTAGAGAAATTTTTACCTGGGGGNCCTCTCGCTATTTTACCGATGGTTAGTAAACTTGGCNATAGNTCTGCAGTAATCTGGTCGGACANNAAAAATGTTANCATGAGNAGGTATCAGNCTTCTCTAAAAAATCCAGACGAAATAGCTTATGAAATAGAAAGAAACGTTTTTGACTGGTTGGGAAATGTTAATAAGGTAGCGTTAAGCTCTATATATCCCTTAGAACTGGTTAGGGCTAAAAGTTTAGTTTCTAAACGGTTTATCTTAATAGGAGATGCAGCCCATGGTATACACCCGATAGCAGGTCAAGGTTTTAATTTAACTATCAGAAGTATAAAAATTTTTGCAAAAATGTGTCATAGAAGATCACGAGTAGGNTTAGACATAGGTAGTGAAAAATTCCTTAAGGAATATGAAANCGTTAGAAAAGTAGATATTGAAGCGCTAGTAAAGGCTACACACAATCTTAATCAGTTGTTTAGAACAACCAATCCGTCAATAAAATTACTTAGGAGATTGGGGTTATTNGCTGTTCAAAAATCTAACTATACAAAGCGAGNATTTATGAAATATGCCATGGGAATATAAAAAATAATTTTATATTTTTTTAAGCCTATTATAGTAATTTTTAATAATTTTTTCAGAGTTTTGGGCCATTGATCTTAAAAGTCTCCAAGAATAAATGCCTGTATTGTGTCCATCGTCAAAGTGAATTCTAACAGCGTAATTGCCTACTCTCTCTATGTTTTTTATAGCAACATTATTTTTGTTTAGCACTATTTGTTTTTGAAGTTTTGAATGTCCTTGAACTTCTGCGGAAGGACTTTCTACTCTAAGCAATTCAGTCGAAAGAGAGGAATTAAANCCATCTTTAAATTGCAAATATAATTTTTTTTCCTCATTCTTATAGACAATAGATTCAAGTTCATATTCNTTTTNCAAAAACTTTAATCCTTAATTTTTCGTGCTTTTTCAATTAACATTATAGGAATGCCATTTTTAATAGGGAAAGCAAGNCCAGCCTTACGACTAAATAATTCCGAAGTTTCTTTATTGTAAATCAAGTTACTTTTTGTAACAGGACAGACTAAAATTTCTAAAAGTTTAGGATCTATTTCNGTATCTTNACTTTTTTTTGTCATTGTGTTTTATCTCATCAGTTATCAGTTAATTCTTCTTGCTGGTCCTGCAGCTCCAATCTCAAAAAGAGAAATCATTAAGTNAGCTCGAGAATTAATATCCTCTGCTTCTAATAAAGCTTGCTTTTCTATGGTAGAAAATGGGCAAGATTGTGCAAGAGAATTTACTAATAATTCAATAGNTGCTTTNTTTATTATNGACCAGTCAGTTTGGATNTTCTGAAAATCAAAATACTTTTTCATNGGTTNNAAAAATTCTTTCTTGTTGATTCTAGCTTTTNTAGTGCTTAANTCATTATTAAAATCGGAATAATTTACTTCTGCCATTCTATATTTTCTTTTAGTAATTGAATGATTTATAAGCTTATATCTACAGATCCCTTTTAGTTCTATAAAAAATTTATTTTGTTCTACTTCGATAAAATGAATTATTTTTCCAATACATCCCACTTCATATAATTTATTTTCCTTAATGGGTTGGATCATTCCCAAAATCCTATCAGAAGCAAGGCAATCCTCAGTCATATTAACGTAACGATTTTCAAAAATATTTAGTTTAATTTGTCCCTTAGGAANAAGTATAACTTCGGAAAGCGGAAATATTGGCACTATTTTAGGTAAATCAGCAATATTTTCAGCATTCTTAAGCATTTATGCGAATAAGATATTTGATAATTTAAGCCTGATTTTTGATGTAAATACATCGTCCTCAGAATTAGCAGCTAAAATTTCAACTATTTTTTTTCGNGCTTTGTCATCCTNCCATTTTCTGTTTCTTTTAACTATTTCTAATAGATGTTCTACTGCTGATTCTTTTTCTTCAATGGCTAATAAAGCGGTAGCAAGATTAAACCTTGCCTCATGATCATTAGGATTTTCTGTTACTNTTCTTTCAAATTTTTTNGGATCTCCAGCGTTTTTNTTATCTTTCAACAGNTTNAGAGATGATTCTAAATTTTGAATAGCCGTATCTGTCTTTACATCTTCCTCTAAACTATTTAAAAGTTCTTCAACTTCTTTGGAACGATCTAGGCTAATGAGACATTTCCCATAGCCAGCAATTATTCTAGGATTATTTGCTTCAAGAGCNAACAGTTTAGAAAACAAGTCCAAAGCATCTTCTTTGTTATTNTCTATTAAANTTTTTTCTGCAACAATTATCATTTCTTCTATTTGTTGTTGTTTATTTTCTCCTCCNGTACTAGCTAATACCTTGCCTACAAAGTCTTTGATTTCATTTTCAGGAAGGGCTCCAGAAAATCCATCAATAGGNTGTCCTTGAAAAAAAGCATAAACAGTAGGAACAGATTGAATTTTAAGTTGTTGGGCTAGTGATTGATTTTGATCAATATCAATTTTTACTAGACCTATTTTNCCTGCATAAGATCGAATAACAGATTCCAAAGTAGGACCTAACTGTTTGCATGGNCCACACCATTCTGCCCAAAAATCGACTATGATAGGAATTTCTTTAGAAGCTTCTATAACATCTTTGGGAAAAGAATCAGTATTTGAATCTTTAACTACAGATTGAATAGGAAATTCTGATCCAATTTGGTCCTCTGTGCTATCCATTTATTTCTCTCTTTTTAAAATCAAAGTAAAACATAATATATAATCTTATTTTAATTTAGCAAACTGAATGAATATTTTATTATAATAATTTTTATAGTCTTTACGAATAGAAAAGTTTCTGTCATATCAATAAGAGGCAAATTTTAGGCGGGCGTAGCTCAGGGGTAGAGCGATTCGTTGCCAACGAATAGGTCGTGAGTTCAAATCTCATCGCCCGCTCCAGAAAATTTAATTCTTAGATTTGTTTTAAAAGCAATGGGAATTACTAATTTTTTATGAAAATNTTTTTCTTCTTAATATTTACCTTGCTAATAGTATCTTGTTCTTCTGATACTAGAAATAATTATACGAAAATAGATCTTAATTTTTATAANGAAGAAATCATGAAGCAAGGTGAAATAGTAGTTTCCACTATGGCATCTTCCTCAAAAATTTTGCATGANATAGCTTGGCAANTACTGATTAAAAATNTAGATGCATGCAAAGANANCATTATTACTGCTTTTGGTATTATGGTAGCAGAGCCCAAAGATTTGCCTGAAAATTTAAAANCTTCATATGCTATTCTTTTTGTAGAAAATTTATATAAAGAATCCTATTATTTCTCACCTATTATCGTTTCTGTAGCTAAAAACAGCCCAGCGGAAGAGAAAGGTATAAAAGAAAAAGATATAATACTTAGTGTTAACGGACATGAGGCAAGGNGTGATATAAGGAATTTGTTGTCAAAAGCTTCTCGAACAGGAGTTTTAAAGTTAAAAGTATTGAGNTATGANAAAGAACTAGAAATAGAAGTTACAGGAACTCAAATTTGTGGTTACGCTGTTCAACCGCTAGTATCACCCTTTCCAACAGCATATGCAGATGGATCAAAAATATTTGTTACTTTAGCAGCTTTAAATTTTATTAGAGATGAATCGGAATTAGCTTTTTTAATAGGGCACGAATTAGCTCATAATATNTTGCATTTTAAGGGAGAAANAGTTGGAGAGGAAAANTTTTTACCTATAAGCGTTCAAGACAAACCTGCCATAAGGAGGATAGGAGATATATTTATTTGGGAAAGTCAATCTAAGGAAGCAGAAGCAGATAGNTTNGGAGTAGAGTATTCTTATAAAGCAGGCTATAATCCTTATAGTGCAGCNAATTATTTTAGAAGATTATCAACATATATGCCAGAATTAATCGAGGGTTCANCATTTAACATTCATCCAGGTAATGCAACTAGATCCTACAATCTAGATAGGGTTGCAAAGCAGTTGGACAAAAGTAACAACTAAAATTGTGTAGGGTACATTGTTCTTAAAATTAAAATCTTGGATAATTTATTGCCTTTATGATTGGGCTAATTCTCCATTTGCAACAGTTATCATAACATTTGTATTNGCTGCTTATTTTGAGAAGNNTATAATTGGGAATCCGGAAAAAGCTTCAGTTTTATGGGGCTGGGCAATTTCAATATCTTCTTTTTTTNTCGCTATTATGGGGCCTATATTAGGAAAATTTGCTGATGATAATTATAGTCATAGATTTTGGTTAACGTTTTTTACCATATTATCTTCAATTGGAGCTGCTCTTTTTTGGTTCGCCTATCCTAGAGAAAGCTTAGCATTATATGTGTTAGTTCTGGTAACTTTATCAAACACTTTTTTCGAGCTAGCGGGCGTATTTTATAATTCAATGCTGGTATCATTTTCTTCTAAGAAAAAANTAGGTAAGTTATCNGGTCAGTCTTGGGCTGCAGGTTATGTAGGAGGTATAGTTTGTTTGCTCATCATTTTGTTCGGGTTTGTTCAACCAGAAAGCCCACTTTTTGGAATAGAAAAAAGCAATGCAGCTAATATTAGAATTGCAGGTCCAATAGTGGCGTTATGGTTTCTTTTGTTTTCGTTGCCTTTCATATTAAGTCTTNCAAAAAGAACGATNACATCAAATATTAAATTAAAAGATTCAATTTTATCTATTTTTNATAATTTAAAANAGATCTTTAANGGAAATAATAAAGGAAAGTTTTTGTTGGCCCGAATGATTTACACTGATGGATTAAATACTCTTTTTGCTTTTGGAGGCATGTATGCGGCNGGTACCTTTGGNATGACCTTNTCGGAAATCATAATTTTTGGTATTGCCATAAATATTACAGCAGGTATTGGNGCTCTGATATTCTCTTATATTGATGATTTAATTGGACCTAAGCGTGTTATAATTATTTCGTTACTGAGTATTATTATAATTGGTTTTCTTACTTTAATAATTTCAGATAAATCATATTTTTTAATATTAGGTTCTGCTCTAGGTTTTTTTATTGGTCCTGTTCAGGCATCTAGTAGGTCTTTTATGGCAAGATATGTAGATCTAAAAAATAAAGGAGAAGTTTTTGGTTTATTTGCTCTCTCTGGAAAAGTTACCGCTTTTTTAGGTCCTTTATTATTGTCTATTACTGTAATTATATTTGATAGTCAACGGGTAGGCATGGGCAGTATTATCATTTTTTTAACTGTAGGATTTTTATTATTATTAAGAGTTAAAGAACCAAAATTTTTATAAATTTCTGATAACTAAAAAATATTTAATGCTTAAAATGTCTTATGCCAGTAAATATCATGGATATTCCAAGCTTATCTGCAGTTTTTATTACTTCTTTGTCTCTAATTGAACCTCCGGGTTGTATAACAGCAGTTATCCCTGCTTTAGCAGCAGCTATTAATCCATCATCAAAAGGGAAGAAGGCATCCGATGCTACTACTGATCCGTTAGTCATACTTACTTTTAGTTTAGCTATATTACTAGCCTCCTTGGCTTTTATTATCGCTATCTTTGTAGAATCAATTCTACTCATTTGACCTGCTCCTATGCCGACAGTAGAACCATTCTTTGCGTAAATTATGGCGTTAGATTTGACGTGCTTTGCAACCCTAAAAGCAAATAATAAATCATTTGTCTCTCTTTTACTTGGTTTCCTTTTAGTTACAATATTTAAATTATTTTTTGTTAAATCTTTGGTATCTTTATCTTGCATTAAGAAGCCACCATCTAGTTGTTTGAATTCTTTGCTAACATTTGCTTTTAAATTTATTCCTTTTGTTTGAATTACTCTAAGATTATTTTTACAAGAGAAAATTTTAATTGCTTCAGCTGAAAATTTTGGCGCTATAACTAGTTCTAAAAAAAGTTTATTCATTTCGTATGCTAATGCTTTATCTATTTCTCTATTAAAAACTACTATTCCTCCAAAAGCACTTGTAGGGTCAGTTTTTAATGCGGCTTTCCAAATCTCTATTTTTTTATTGCCAGTAGCAACTCCACATGGGTTTGCATGTTTAATTATAGCAACAGTGGGATTCGGAAAATCGTTTATAAGTTCTAGGGCAGCATTCGCGTCATTGATATTATTATAAGATAAAGGTTTGCCCTGGAGCTTCTTTGCATTAATTATACTATTCTCTGCAACATCTGAGAGTTCATACATTGCTGCTTTTTGATGAGGGTTTTCACCGTAGCGTAAAACAGAGGATAATTTTCCTGCTATAGAAATTTTTTCAGGCAATTGAATATTTAGTTCTTTATTAAACCATTGAGATATAATGCTATCATAGTAAGCGGTGTAAGCAAAAGCTTTAGACGCAAATCTTTTTCTGAATTCTAGATTTGTTGACCCATTATATTTTTTAAGAATATTTTCTAATTCTAAGTAATCCTTAGGATCAATAATAACACAGACATTCTCATGGTTTTTGGCAGCGGATCTTATCATAGCAGGCCCGCCAATATCTATATTTTCTATACAAGTTTCAAAATTTTTTTTCTTTTTTACAGTTTCTATAAAAGGATATAGATTAACTAAAATTAAGTTTATCGGTTTTATATCGTATTCTTTCATTGTAGCCTTGTGTTCTATTAATTTATTTCTTGCTAATAATGCCCCATGTATTTTAGGGTGGAGTGTTTTAACTCTTCCGTCTAAAATTTCAGGAAAATTTGTATAACTTGATACTTCTGTCACATTAACTTGATGCCTTTTTAGAACCTTGGCAGAGCCACCTGTAGAAAGTACTTCCACATTATATTTATTAAAAATTTTAGCTAACAGTTTTATGTTATCTTTATTGGATATAGAGACCAAAGCTCTTTTAATTTTTATTAAATTTGCGCTCATTTTTTTCCACTTTGTTGTTCTGATCAACCATAAATTCTGGAATTAGTTCCTTTAATATATTTATTGTTTCAGCAAATTGATTTTTTAAAATATTTTGNTCTATTTGGTCTAGTGTCTTTTTAATCTTCAAAAAATTCAATTCTCTTCCTTTNGCAATAATAATATCAGGGTGATCAGTCTTTATTTGCTTTTCATCATCATAAAAAAGTTTTTCGTGTAATTTTTCTCCAGTTCTAAGACCAGTGTATATAATTTTAGTGTCTTTTCCAGGAGTGAGACCAGATAATCTTATCATTTGTNTTGCTAAATTATCTATATTCACTGGTTTCCCCATCTTAAGTACTGAAATTCCTCCTTTCTCTTTTTTTTCTATGACTTGAACAAGAGAAATAAGCACTAATTCAACGGCTTCTTTAACACTCATAAAAAATCTTGTAGTTTTTTTATCTGTAACAGTCAGCGCCCCACCCCTTTCTATTTGGTTTTGGAAAAGGGGTACTACTGAACCTGTAGAACCTAACACATTTCCAAATCTAACCGTTATAAAAGAAGTTGACTTTATTTGTTTGTCTAGGTTTTGAATATATATTTCTGCTGCTCTTTTTGAAGCTCCCATGAAGCTAGAGGGTTCCACTGCCTTATCAGTTGATATCAGAACCATTGCTTCCGCATTAAATTTTTTACAAGTATCAGCAATTATTTTAGTTCCCACAGTATTTGTTCTAATGGCTTCAATAGGGTGGTTTTCACAAATAGGAACATGTTTTAAAGCTGCAGCATGTAAGATTATATTAGGTTTATATTTTTCAAATAATTTAACAACTGCATTTTGGTCTCTCACATCTAAAAGTACCGAAGAAATATTTTTAGCAGAAGATTTGCCTGTGATAGATTCTGTTATATTCCATAAAGCAAATTCTGAGAAGTCAGATAATATTAAATTGTTAGGTTGCATTTCAGAAATTTGCTTGCACAATTCGCTTCCTATTGTTCCCCCAGCGCCAGTTACTAGAACAGTTTTTTTGTAAATTAATTTTTTTAAATTAGTTTTATCAAGCCTGGTCTCTGGTCTTCCCAGCAAATCTTCTATTTCTACGGGCTTAGTTCTACTTGCTGGCTCTGTATTTGTAGTATCTAGTTCAGAAATCTTAGGTATTCTTGCTAGAGTAAGACCTAAGTTATTAGATATTTCGAGTAAATTATCTATTTCTTCCCTTATTATGTTTCGGTCTGCAATAATTACTTTAGTTAATTTGCTCTGAGTCATTAATTTTCTTTTTTTTATTTCTGCAAGGTCTTTGATAGGTCCTAATACATTTATTTCTCTTATTGTTCTTCCCCATTTCTCTTTATCATTGTCTAATATCCCTATTACATGGTATGGCCCATCAGGTTTATTGGTAGCTCTTATAAAGGCTTCTGCCTCATCATTGGCACCAATAAGTAGAACTCCAATTCGTTCGTTCTTATTATATATAGGGGAAAGAGTTCTATCTCTGATAAGTCTGTAAACAACTCTGTTACCGCCTGAAAAAGCTGCCAATAAGATCCAGTAGATTATTATAGTTGAGCGAGGTATTTCTTCTAGTCTGGACATTAAGAATATTAGGAAAGCACTAGCAGCAACTGAGAGCAAGGTAGCTTTAAAAATGACTATCAAATCATTACTTGAAGCGTATCTCCAAATTCTTTTGTAAACGCCTAGAATCCAAAAAGATGCGACTGTTGTTGAAGATACTATAATGGTATTTAAAAGTAATTCTTCGGGAATTTTTTCTAACCTCAACCAATACGCTCCCCAAAAAGCAATTACNGCAGATATTGCATCTATTGAAGAGGCAAAAATAAATCTAGTGGTTTTATTCATTGGTTAAGTCCGGGGTTTTTCTTTGGTATAAAAAGTACAATATAAGCATTATTGTTGATAGGATGGATAGAGCTAAGCAAATGATAATTATAGTATTTGAGTATAAGTATGAAGAAATTGACACTAGAAATATCATTATAGCTCCATGAAATCCTATAGCTTTACANACATCAGAGTGACTTTTTCCATTTTGTATAGCAATTTGATAAAAATGCTCATTATGTGCTTTCCACAATATTTTCTTTTTTAACATTCTTTTAAATAGAGTAGCCGTTGCATCTATTAAATAGTAGTTACATAAAATTATAGCTGAAAACCATAAATTATTTTTACATAATAATACCATAAGAACAGCACTAATCAATCCCATAGGAATAGATCCAACATCTCCAAGAAAAACTTTAGCCGGATTCCAATTCCAAAATAAAAAAGCCAATCCACTTCCTGTCAAGAAACCTGCTATAAATAAGATAAGACTGGATTCTTTCTCCAATAAAAACATTGAAAGCATACTTCCTATACCAAGGATGATACATTGAGTGCCTGAGATGCCGTCTATGCCATCCATAAAATTAAATAGATTTATAAACCATAATATTAGAATAAATATCAATNTATTTTCTGCCCATGGAGGCATTAGAGAACTTAATATGTAGACTTCCTTTATATAAGGCCACAAAAATAACAAGATAGAGGTAGCTAATATATGAGATAAGAACCTTATAATAGCCGGCAATTGTTTTAAATCATTTATTAGTGAAATTATTGCTAAAAATATTATAGTAAACGAAAAAAAATAGTCATTTAAGTCCAAAAATAAGTGGTACATTAAGACAAAAGAAAGAATTATTACAATGCCTGCGCCCTTTGGAGTTGGAATAATGTGGCTAGATCTTTTATTAGGCAGATCAATAATCTTTTTTGATATAAGAAAGGGAATAATTGCCTTTATACCAACTACATTAATTACTAAGCTTATTAAAAAACTAAGAATCCATAAATGGGAACCAATCTTGATCAAATTTTACTCCAGTAAGAACTCTGACCAATTAGATCTGCCAAAGGCTACAAAATTTGGATTTAATCTATTTGATCTTCCATAAATCAGTTTTTTGTTATTTAGTTGGAGAACCTTTCCTCCTGATCCTTCAACAATTGCCTGTCCAGCNGCNCTATCCCATTCATAAGTAGGGCTAGTTCTTGGATATATGTCAAGTTTTCCTTCTGCTACAAGTGCAAATTTTATGGCACTACCCTTACTTACTGTCTTGTGGTATTGAATTTTCTCCAACCATTCTTCTAGTTTGGGGCCAATATGATGTCNGCTAGTAGCGATTGTAGGTCCTTCAGCAGGAATATCTCTACAAAAAATTTTTTTTATTTTTAATTTAGGAAGTTTAATATAAGATCCCATATTTTTCCCACCAATCCAAACTTTTTGTGATGGTGGATGAGCTATGCAACCAAATATAGGAACCTGCTTTTTTATTAAAGCAATACAAACTACAAAATCATTTCCTCCTTCTATAAATGACTTAGTGCCATCCAAGGGATCAACCAGCCAATGAGTGTTTTCTCCTGATGCTGATTCAGGTATTTCTTTTTCTTCACTTACTATCGGAATATCTGGTGAAAATAATTCTATTTGATTAGTTACTATTTTGTCAGACTGAATATCTGCATCTGTGACTGGAGTCCCATCGCTTTTGTATCTTATTTTAGCATCGATGTTTTTCATTATAGTATCAGAGGCTAAGAGAGCTATATTGATTATTCTATCTCTAAATAAATTAAAGTTTTCACTATTTAAATCTAACATTATTAATCTCTTATTAAGTTTTAGATGAATTTATACTTAAACTTATATAATATGTAATAGGATATTTTTTGCTTAATGCTACTATCTAATATTTAATTTGTAATCTTTTTAGTAAAATTTTGGAATAAAATATAATGCAAATTACAAATATAGAATTTTCGTTGGGAAATAAAAAAGAAACTATTAAGGACTTGGGTAAATTAAATCCTGATTGGGTTATAGATAAAATTCTAGATAAGACAGGAATAGAAACTAGGTATATTCTAGATGAGGGAGAAAATGAAAAAACATTAGTTACTGATGCATGTAAAAAATTATTTGAAAAAGTTAATAAAGATGAAGTTGAAGGTATTATTCATATAAGCCAATCTCCTTTTTCAAGATTGCCAACATCGGCTTGTTTGATTCAGGATATTATAGGATTGCAAAAAAATATAATAGCATTTGATTTAATTCAAGGATGTTCAGGATTTGTATATGGTCTTTCTACAGCTTCTGCACTAATAAGGCAGAATGGATTAAAAAAAGTACTGATTATATGTGCAGATACATATACAAAATATATTGCTAATAATGATAGAACAAATAGGCCTATATTTTCTGATGGTGCTGCAGCTGCTTTATTAGAGGATACTGGCAAAGGGTCTATAGGTCCCTTNTCTTTTTTTACTGATGGAAGTGGAGGTGATCTTCTCGCCTTAAATCAGGTAAATGGAGAGGAGCAATTATTTCAAGATGGAAGGCAAGTATTTAAATTTTCATATCGAGAAGTGCCAAAGACTTTTAATGAACTTTTAGAAAAAGCAAATTTGGATAAAAGTGATATAGACTTGTTTATTTTTCATCAAGCAAGTGCAATAATTTTAAAGCAACTACAAACTAAACTAGATATTCCTGATGAAAAGTGGTTTCAAAATATTAGGAATATCGGTAATACTGTTTCAGCGACCATACCTGTAGCCATTAAACAAGCAAGAGATGCTGGTTTATACAGGCCTAATATGAATATTATGTTAATGGGATTCGGAGTAGGACTTTCAATAGCAGGCTGTATTGTAAAATCATAAATTTAATTTCTTAAAACACCAATTAATCTTCGCACCTGAATTTGAAGTTTCACCTGAAATAATTATTTGTTGAGTACTGATTTTTGTCTCGTCATCCTCTATATAAACAGATTTTTCTATAGTCAAATTAAGGTTTGATTTGTTGTTTAGAATATAAAATTCCCATACCCCACTAGGTATAGATATTAATGCTTTCTCTTTATTTCTAGAAAGTTGAGTAGTTACTCTNGGGTGTAAATGAAAGTGAATATGAAANTTTAATCTGGGTCCCGATAATATATAGTCAGTTCCAATTAAAATTATTCCTCTTTTATCTAGCTGTAGTGTTCTTTCATGTTTTGCAGAAAAATTTTTTTCATATCCGTTATGAGAAGCTGTTACTTGTTCTCCCCCGCTCTGGATTAGCCTTTTTATATTTATAGTTGGAAAACGTTTGGTTTTAGGAGAAGAAGAATTTGTATTATTGATTACTAGTGTAGAATGAGCTGCTGTGGAAGTTAACGCTTTTTTCCATTGCTTGTTTGTTATTAGAGCAGGNCCACAGTTTACAACTAACCTATCTCTTGCAACGCTCATCTCAAAATTTAAAGCGCCAGCATATGTTTTTTCTTGGCTTTGGTTGCAATCTATTACTANAATAGTTCTTCCTGCAGCAAGTCTTTCATAACCACTTGCTGTTAGGCTTGCAGAAATTCTAGTACTTAATTTTATTCCTGTTTTTTCTAAAATTTTATCTATGGATTCTCTAGAAAATGCTTTACCTCCATTCATCCTGGCAAGAGTGCCATCTCCAAGTCTTAAAGATCGTACCGATAGACTCATTTTTCTTATGGTTGTATTTATTTTTTCAGGAATTGTATCATGGTCATATAAAGAATTTTTTATCCATACTAAATCAGCTAACACTTCAAGAGTGGCTGAGGGCTGTCCATTAANGTAANNACCGTCGNTTAAAATATCTTTTTCGATATGTTTTAGAAGAATTTTTTTTGCTAGATTTAATCTTTTTTCTCCACTGCTGAGTGAGATGCCTGATATCAAGAGACCTCGGATAGCCGTATATTTTCCAGGTCCCAAGTTTTCTTTCTCTATTATATTACTCAGGTGNTTAACTTGTAGTGATAATACTTTTATGAACTGTTCTNTNAAATTATCATCTGCGCCGTCTAGTACGAAGTCAGAATGAGCAATCCATGCACATATTCTGCGACCTAAAATATCTGCCCTCCAACTTATGGGGTGCCACTCAATATGTCCTGAGCTCATCCAATGGGTGATTAAAGCTCGAGAATGCTGTTGTGCAGCTTTNCCTTCTCTAGCTTTAAAGTGTCTGAGCCAAGAAAAACCGTGCATTTCGGACAACCACCAAGTTCCAATTCCGGTAGGCTCCCATAGAGGTTGACGAGGAGCNNGAACTTCTTTNCCTCCAAAATTATANCTTCCTTGGAATATTTCATCAGCGAGGTTACTGGTACCTGACCATGGGTCTAATATTTTTTGACTTATTTCTTCTACTTTAGTTGAATTTAACCATAATTTATACAATTTAGAATTATGTATTATGTTTGCAATTTTTTTATTGNTATTTTTAAACAATAATTCAGAAACCTTTAGGTAGAATTTTTTAATTCTGTGATGTTTTNAGAATAGTCATTTGAATTNGGAGTAAAAATAGAACTGCCTGCTACTAAAATATTAGCCCCGGCATTTATAACTTTCTTAGCATTAGTTTTATTTATTCCCCCATCTACTTCTACGTCTATTTTAAGNTTAGAATCTTCAATTATGGATCTTATATTTTTTATTTTTTTTAATTGAGACTCGATAAATTTTTGACCTCCAAATCCCGGATTAACTGTCATTACTAGAACAAGATCACAATATTTTAGATAAGGTGTAACTTTTTCTACTGGTGTGTCAGGTTTTAAAGATATACCGGCTCTNATACCAAGCGATCTAATTTCTTCTAGNGAATTAATTGGATTATTTTGTGCTTCCACGTGAATAGTAATAATATTTGCCCCCGCTTTTGCGAAAGGCTTTATCCAATTCTTATGAGGACTGGTCATCAAGTGCACATCAAAAGGTTTTTTCGTATAATTTCTTAAGTCTGCTACAACTTTTGGCCCTAGAGTAAGGTTTGGCACAAAATGGCCATCCATAACATCGATGTGGATCCAGTCTGCCCCAGCTTTGTCTATAGCACGGATCTCTTCTCCTAGTTTGGAAAAATCCGCTGCTAAAATTGAAGGTGCTATTAATGTCATCCTGCTCATACTTTAATATGATTATAAAAATGAATTAGTACAAATATTTTTAATAGCTTTTCATTAATCTTGCTATAAAAAAACCGTCCATTCCTCCTTTTTCTGACCATAAGAAAGGAAAGGTTTGAATAAATCCTTCTTTTGTTATTACTTTACTAGGGATATCAATTTCAGTNGGTTTAATGGGAATAATTTTAAATTTTTGATTATTATTTAAAAATTTTTCTATTATATTTTTACCTTCTTCAGGTTCTAGCGAACATACTGAGTATATTANAATTCCTTTTGTGTCTATCATTTTAGAGGCAGAAAGTAATAGTTTGGCTTGAATTTTATTNAACACTTTTAATTTTGTATTGAGAGTTTTTTCACTTNAATTNAATCTCCAGGCTATGTCTGGATTCTTTCTAATNGNACCGGTTGCGGAACAGGGAGCATCTATTAAGACGGCATCAACAAGTTNGTTTGGGGTCCAATAGTTTGCATCTATGTTAATTATTTNTGCTTTTAAGTTAAGTCTTTTAAGATTNTTAGAAAGTATTTTTNTTCTTTCTGAGCTTTTTTCTAAAGCTGTTACTTNTGCCCCGTAAGATATAAGTTGTGAAGTTTTNCCGCCAGGTGCTGCACACATGTCGATAACTTTTGGGTTTTTAGGTAATGAATTTATAAGAACCTTGCAGGGGACTTGGGCTGCTATATCTTGTATCCACCATTTACCTTCTTTATATCCGGAAAAATTAGAAATATTTCCTTTAGGTTTTAAAATTCTAATATTTTTTGTACCCAGTTTTATGCCATTTAATAATGTTTCGTATTTTTNAATATCNCGAGTTTCTTTAAAGGCAATATCTAANGCAGGAGGAATAATTAAATGTTGCAGAGCAATATTCTTTAATTGCTCCTTATTTAAAAATTGTACCCANCTTTTTTTTAACAAAATAGGAATATTAAAAATTGGATCCATGTNCATAATATTTTTATTATCTTTATCTTTGTTTAGCTTTCTTAAGATGGCGTTTGTAAAATTTGCATAATTTGGAGCNAATATTTTTGCTATTTTAACTGCGTCATTTACTGCAGCATAACTGGGAGTCTTCATAAACAGAATTTGTGTGGCACCTATAATAATATTTGCCCTGACTATAGATTTATTCTTTTTAATAGGTTTTTTTATATACTGCTTTAAATATAACTCTATCTCACCTAATCTTCTCAAGGCAATACCTAAAAGAGATTTATGAAAAGCACTGTCTCTGTTTAAATTAATATTTCCTGTATCTNTNAAAATATTACTTAAATCAATTGTNGCTTGAAATCTTTTNCTTATAGTTTTTTCTATCAATTTATATCTTATTTATATATTTTTATTATTAGTTGAGTGGATAATAAAAACGTTAGAATTATTTGTTCATTCTATTATTGACTAGATCGTTGACTACATTTGGATCAGCAAGAGTAGAAGTATCTCCTAATTGGTCGTGCTCATTAGCGGCNATTTTTCTCAATATGCGGCGCATTATTTTTCCAGAGCGAGTTTTAGGAAGATTNGGAGACCACTGAATTAAATCAGGAGTAGCTATAGGCCCAATTTCTTTTCTGACCCATTGTAATAGCTCGCTTTTCAAATCCTCAGTTGGTTCTGTATCATCAGTTAATGTAACGTATGCATAAATTCCTTGACCCTTGATTTCGTGTGGGTATCCAACCACTGCCGATTCTGCAACATATTTATGTGAGACCAAAGCACTTTCNACTTCTGCAGTTCCCATTCTGTGCCCACTCACATTAATGACATCATCAACTCTTCCNGTTATCCACCAATATCCATCCTTATCTCTTTTGGCNCCATCTCCTGTAAAATACAAATTATTAAAAGTAGAAAAATAAGTTTCGGCAAAACGATTATGATCTCCGTAAACAGTTCTCATTTGNCCTGGCCATGAATCTTCCAGAACAAGATTTCCTTCTCCCTCTCCTTCTATTTTATTGCCATCATTATCNACTAATGCTGGCTTTATTCCAAAAAAAGGTTTTGTTGCAGATCCAGGTTTAAGGTCTATTGAGCCAGGTAATGGACTAATTAAAATTCCACCAGTTTCTGTTTGCCACCAAGTATCTACTATTGGGCAATTCTCCTTACCTATAATTTTGTAATACCAATTCCATGCTTCTGGATTTATCGGTTCTCCTACGGTTCCTAGTAATTTAAGGCTGCTTCTACTAGTTCTATTAACTGGNGCATCTCCTTCTTTCATTAAGGCCCTTATGGCAGTNGGGGCTGTATAAAATATGTTTACTTGGTGTTTGTCTACTACTTGCCAAAATCTAGAAGAGTCAGGATAATTAGGTACTCCTTCAAACATAAGCGTTGTTGCCCCGTTCGCTAAAGGTCCATAGACAATATAAGAATGTCCTGTGACCCATCCTACATCTGCAGTACACCAGTAAATATCTTTATCTTTATAGTCAAAAATATATTTATGAGTTATGGATGCATATACTAAATAACCGCCAGAGGTATGCAAAACCCCTTTCGGTTTTCCTGTTGAGCCTGATGTATAAAGAATAAATAAAGGGTCCTCGGCTTCCATTAGTTCAGGCAAGCATTCCTTAGATGCTAATAATTTTTCTTCATGCCACCAAACGTCTCGTCCGGAAGACATGTTTATGTGATTTCCTGTACGACGGACTACAAGAACATTTTTAACTTTTGGGCATCTTTCTAACGCCTTATCAACATTAGATTTGAGAGGAATAAATTTTCCTCCTCGGATTCCTTCGTCAGCAGTTATTAAGTGATTAGAATCACAGTCTATAATTCTATTTGCTAAACTATCTGGAGAAAATCCTCCAAATACTACCGAATGTATAGCTCCGATTCTTGCACATGCAAGCATTGCGTAAGCTGCTTCTGGGATCATAGGCATATATATAGTAACTCGATTGCCTTTTTTTACACCTTGTGATTTTAAAACATTGGCCATAAGTGAAACTTCTTCATGAAGCTCTTTATAAGAAATATGCTTCTGCTCCTTTGGGTTGTCTCCTTCCCATATTATTGCTGTTTTATCTCCTTTTTCTTTTAAATGTCTATCTATACAGTTATGAGCCACATTGAGTTTTCCATCATAAAACCATTTTATTTCTACATTGTTTTTTGAAAAATTAACTTTTCTTATTGAATCNCTAGAAAATGGAACNATCCAATCAATATTTTTAGCTAGTTTTNCCCAAAAAGCTGTGGGATCATTGATAGANTCATTGTAGAGTTTTTCATATTCATCTTTTGTAAAATATGAATTTTCCATCCAAGATTTTTTTGTTTTTATAGTTTTTTCCATNTTTGAAATACTCCAAAAAATATTAGTAATGTNTAACCAGCAATTAAAAAATTNTTTTTAATATAAAAAGGAAATTTTTCTAGGCTTTTATTTTTGCATGGTCCTTTAATACATATCCCTGTCTTGGGGTCAAATTTTGCACCGTGATTTGCACAGAATAAATTCCCATTGTTTGATTGAACCTTTCCTTCTATTAAATCTAGATTCAAATTGGCATGAGGGCAATTATTAAGCCAAACGTATATANTNTTTTTTTCCTTATATATGATAATCCCTGAGCTATATTTCTTTTTTCCTTTAACTACACGAGCCTTTTTATCTGCTAGTTTATCTATATGATAGATATGAGTTCCGGATTTTATTCCACTTATTTTAAATAAAGCATTATTCATAATTTTACTATATCGTTGTTTTTTATATGCCAGCCATTTTACAGATAATATCCCAGTGCTTTTCTGATACTGGCACTACAGAAAGTCGAGATTGACGTATTAGGGCAAAATCTTGTAAATCTTCATTTGTCTTTATTTCTGCNAAGGCAACATATTTTGGAACTTCCTTTACTGCTTCAACTATTACCATTCCAAACCTATTAGANNTGTCTGTTGGGTCNGGTCTATGCTCTCCTATNACTTTAACAATNCCAACTATTTGCTTTTCTTTNACNGAATGATAAAAAAAACCNAAGTCCCCTATTTTCATTTTTTTCATATTATTATTTGCNTGATAATTTCTTACACCNTCCCANCCTTCNCCTTGCTTGCCTTTTGCNACTTGATCNNTCCAAGACCANGTACTAGGTTCNGATTTAAAAAGCCACTTTGCCATTATATTATCCAAATTATATTTTATTATTTTATAGTATTATTAACTAATAAATATATAACTTCCAATATGAAAATATAGTATAAGTTGANAAAATTATTAGAATAGAAATTTAAAAGCTGAATTAAATTAAGATAGATGATGAAAAAGAAAGATTTATGTGATCCTTTAAACTTAGCTAAAGCTCTCATTAATTGCCCTTCAGAAACGCCAAAGGAAGCTGGAGCCATATTAGCTTTAAAAAAAGCCCTATCTGAATTGGGATTTACTTGTAGAATTTTTTCTTCAGGTAATGCNAGTGCAAAAGGAAAGGAGGCTTTGGTTTATAATCTTTATGCCAAAAAGGGNGAGGGGCAAAATTTATGTTTTGCGGGTCATACAGATGTTGTTCCAGCTGGCCCTCTTAAAGAGTGGGNATTTCCNCCTTTCGAAGCAAAAACAAGTGAAGGAAAGCTTTTTGGAAGAGGTGCTTCTGATATGAAGGGAGCTATCGCAGCATTTGTTGCNGCTTCGGCAAGATTTTTTGATGATAAAGATAAGAATTTTTNCGTGAGTTTTTTGATCACGGGTGATGAAGAAGGATATGCTTTGCATGGTACAAGAACTGTTTTATCTGAGTTGAGAAAAATGGGAGAAGTTATAAATCATTGCATTGTAGGAGAGCCTACGAATCCTGNNCGACTTGGAGAAATGATAAAAATTGGAAGAAGAGGAAGTCTGCATGGGAAACTGATTATAGAAGGCAAACAAGGGCACGTTGCTTACCCACATNTAGCAGTTAATCCTCTAANGTATTTGGCAAATTTGGTATCAGTATTGTCAAATATACAATTAGATAAAGGTAACAAAAATTTTCAGCCTTCAAATTTAGAGTTTGTATCTATTGATACTGGAAATAACATATCTAATGTTATNCCANATAGTGCTTCGGCGAACTTNAATGTAAGGTTTAATAATTTATANAGTGGNAAAAGCTTAATTNATAAATTACGTAAAATTTTAAAAACTCACCTGTCTAAATCTGAAGATATTAAATGGACTTTAGAAACAGAATTAAGTGGAGAACCTTTTTTAACAGNTTCAGGTAAATTTGTAGACTTGATTTGNNAAGCAGTGCGGGAAGAGACAGGTTTAAAGCCAGAATTATCTACAAGTGGNGGNACTTCTGATGCAAGATTTATNAAAGANATCTGTCCAGTAATTGAATTTGGATCTGTAGGGAAGACAATGCACCAAACGAATGAATGTATATCTTTGGATGACTTGGAACAACTAACGAAGATATACAACAATATTCTTTGTAGATATGAAAAAGTATTTTCCTAATTATTAAAGGTGTCAAAGCTNGTGGTAGTCGACGAAAATAAAGAACATTATGGAATTTTAATTTATATAAGTACTTTATTCTTTTTTGCGGCTATGGAAGCGCAAGCAAAGTATTTATCTGATAATTACACAGTTATCCAAATAGTTTGGGCAAGATATACTTTTCATTTTGTGGTTATANCTNTAGCTTTACTGCTATTAAAAATCTTTAATTTTAGAATAGATTTTAAGAAGCCAAGGCTGCTTAAAGTTCAAGTCTTACGTTCTATATCCTTGTTGTTTATGACATACTTTTTTTTTGCATCGCTTTCTAANTTACCANTTGCTGAGGCTACTATAATATTATTTGCNTCCCCGTTGATAACAATTGTACTTTCTCCCTGGTTATTAAAAGAAAAGGTCAACTTTAGTACTTGGCTTGCTGTGATTATAGGGTTTATTGGAATGATTATTGTTATAAACCCTAATTCTTTCTCAGAGATTTCTGGAATTGATAGAAGTTGGATNGAGGGGATNGTATATGGAATATTAGGTGCATTGTTTTATTCTTTGTATCAAATAGGCACAAGAATTCTTGCACCGAAAGAGTCCACTATAACAAGTTTGTTATTTTCAGGTGCTGCGGGTTTNNTTGTAACNTCGGTGTTAATTATTATCAATTTTGATCCTNTAACAGGAGAAGANTCGTGGAAACTTCCNGAATGGGATNGNTGGGCTTTACTGGTAAGTNTTGGATGTTTTGGGGCAATAGGGCANCTGCTAATTTTATGGGCATATGCTAAGTCAAAAGCTACCACTCTAGCTCCTATAAGTTATTGCCATATAATATGGGCAGTAATTTTTGGCTACTTAATTTTTAATTCTTTACCTGATTCTCGGAGTATAATTGGAGCTGCTTTAATTGTTTCTGCGGGAATGTATGCTTATAAAAAAATAGGAAAGAATAGAACTATTGATAATTAAGAATATTT
>PAWH01000010.1 GCA_002714055.1 Candidatus Pelagibacterales bacterium
TTCCTATTGGGGCTTCCTTCGGTAATTCAAGAATACCACTATAGTCATCTCCTACTCCTAATTCTTTCTCTGAACAAAGCATGCCCTCTCCCATAACACCTCTAATTTCCTTCTTTTTTAAAACCATACCCGTAGAAGGAATAGTAGAGCCTATAGGAGCGAATACAACTTTCTGATTTTCTATGACATTAGATGCACCGCAAACCACATCATACTTCTTATTACCTAAATCAACTTTACAAATTTTTAAACGATCAGCATTAGGATGATTCTTGACCTCTAATACTTGAGCAATAAGAAATTCCTTAAGAGCTATAGCAGGGTTATATAAAGATTCTACTTCCAATCCCAAGATTGTCAAAAGTTCACTAATTTTAGTGGGATTACTGCTTAATTGATTGAGCTCAATATGATCCAAGAGCCAGTTTAGACTTAACTTCAATTACTTTTCCTCCTTCACTTTTGACCAAATAAATGAGGGCTTATCATGTGGATAAAACCCATAATGGTTAAGCCATCTTATATCCCCTTCATAAAAGTCTCTTAAATCTGCAATACCGTATTTCAGCATTGCAAAACGCTCNACNCCCATCCCAAAAGCAAAACCTTGCCATACCTCAGGGTCAATTCCACAATTAATTANAACCTTGGGATGTACCATTCCACATCCCATCACCTCTAGAAAGTCATCACCACCAATGATTAATTTCTTACCCTCTTTTTTACATCCAATATCAACTTCTGCTGAAGGTTCAGTAAATGGGAAATAGGATGGCCTTAATCTTACGGGTAAATTGTCCAGATCAAAATAGACCCTACAAAATTTTTCAATTAAACCCGTCAAATGAGACATATTTATATTTTTTTCAATTACTAATCCTTCTACNTGGTGAAACATAGGAGAATGAGTAGAGTCATCATCATTCCTATAAGTTCTGCCAGGTGCAATAATTCTAATAGGCGGTTTTTTATGCTTCATAGTTCTTATTTGAACGGGTGAAGTATGAGTTCTTAATAACTTTCTTTCNCTATTTTTAAATGTAGAGATATAAAAAGTGTCATGGTCTTGTCTAGCTGGGTGATTCTGAGGAATATTGAGTGCAGTAAAATTATTATAATCGCTTTCTATTTCAGGGCCTGTTTCAACTGTAAATCCATAAATGGAAAATATTGAAATTATTTCATCCATAGTTCTACTAATAGGATGTATTTTTCCCTTGTCTGAATTTGAGCTAGGTCTAGAACTCAAGCTCACATCTAATTTTTCTTTTTCTATTCTAGATGCAATATAAGTATCTTGAATTTGCTCTTCACGTTGATCAAAACAATTATCTATTTTGGTTCTAAGATTATTTAGNNCTTCTCCGCGTAACTTTCTTACTTGAGGCNCCANGCCAGACAACTCCTTCATCAAAAGAGTTATTCTTCCCTTTTTTCCTAGCTCTGATACGCGAATTTTTTGAAGTTCCTCAAGAGACTTGGCGAGAGAGATATCTCTTAATATTTCTTTTTCAATTTTTTCTGAGTCATTAACCATATCAATAAATCATAACCAAGTAATATTAGGAGTCAACTTCAGATATAATCTACCAGATTTATAAAATCTAATAAAAAAGATAATAAAATATAAGGTTTCTTATTTAGTAGATNCAGANTTTTTTACTTGTTCTACGAGTGCCTTAAATGATTCGGGTTCTTTAATGGCCAGGTCNGCAAGGATTTTTCTATTAATATCTAAACCAGAATTTTTAATTGCATCAATNAATTCTGCATAACTAAATCCAAGTTCTCTTGCTCCTGCATTGATTCTTTGTATCCACAAACTTCTGAAGTTTCTTTTTTTGACTCTTCTGTCTCTATAGGCATACTGTCCACTTTTTTCCACGCGCTGAATCGCAGCTCTAAAAGTATTTTTTTGTCTACCTCTAGATCCTTTTGCTGCTTTAATTACTTTTCGGTGCCTTTTGTGNGTAGTTACCCCACGTACAACACGAGTCATTGGTGCTCCTTTATATTAATTATTTTTTAAGTTTTAGAGGCTGTTCCTTAAAAAATTTCTTTTTACTATTTTAGCATCTGCTTCCGCCATTGTGGTAGACCCTCTAGCATTTCTTATAAATTTTGTAGAGCGTTTTATCATACCATGCCTCTTGCCTGCNTGACTCATCTTTATTTTTCCTGAGCCCGTAACACTAAACCTTTTTTTTGCGCCACTTTTAGTTTTTATTTTTGGCATCTNTATTTAATCCCTTAAANTAGTGNGTTATTCTTAAGAAATTACTCTTCGTATATAGATGAAAATACCTCTATGCAAGATAAAATAAAAAATTATAGAGTATTACTATATTTTTTCAATATCGGAAGCATTGGTTTTAGAAAAATCTATCTTTTCAGAAGAGTAAGGAGCAAAAATCTGTACCATCTGTCTGCCTTCTAGTTTAGGATATTGCTCTATTTTTACNCTTGAGGCCAATTCGTCTCTTATTTTTTCTAAAAGCCTTACCCCTATATCTTGGTGAGTCATCTCCCTGCCCCTAAATCGCATCGTTACCTTTACTTTGTCTCCTGATTCCAAAAATTTTTTAACACTTCTCATTTTCACTTCATAATCATGAGTATCAATATTTGGGCGAAACTTCACTTCCTTAACATCAATAGTCTTTTGCTTTTTCTTTGCCCCTGCAGCTTTTTTCTGAGCAGCATATTTAAATTTTCCATAATCTATTATTTTGCAGACGGGTGGCTTGGCATTTGGAGATACCTCCACAAGATCTAAACCCAGCTCTTCAGCTTTTTCTAATCCATCTTTTAAGGAAACAACTCCTAACATATTGCCCTTGTTATCTATTAGTCTAATAGGATCTATTGTTATTTGCCCGTTAATTCTATGTCCCTCCTCTGAGGAAGACTCAGATTTTTCAACTCTTTTAGTTATATTTTTTTCCTTTTTTTTATTATTAAATATTTATGAGATAAGATATTTGACATAATTTTATAAAAAATACAAACNCCAATTTATAATTTTTTTTAAATATCTTTTCTAAAAAAACTTTTCTACTCGCTCTAATACGTCCCTTACTAGTATATTTTTAATATTGTTTTTACGTATTATTACTACATTTTCTCCTCTAGGAGCACACAGTTTGGGATCCGATCCGGAACCAAACAATACAAATACTCTTGCACCACATGCTGCTGCTAAATGAATAGGCCCAGTATCATTTCCAATTACAAATAATGAAGAATTTGCCAAGAAAGCTANNTCTTTNTANGAAGTTTNTCCNGCTAAATTTATAGATTTTNTCATTTCAAATGTAGCATCCATATTAATAATATCATCAATATTNTTTTTATCATTCTCCAAACCTATAAACACTGANGTTATTCCATTTTTAGCTAGTATACTAGCCAAACTTCCAAAAGACTCTTTGGGCCAAATTTTATTTTCTCTATGGGCTGANGACCCTGTAACAATCAATGCATATTTATTTTGTATTGCGTATTTATTGTGCTCTTTTTCTAACAACCATTTCCAATCTGGAGATCTAAGATTTTTTAATCCAGTAATATCTAATTGATCTTTATGCCTATCCAAAGTATGCATTTTTTTTCTGAGAGAATTTTTATGTCTGAAGGAACTTCCATAAGCAATTCCTGACCACTGAGTAGAGCTAATTAAAAAAAATAAATAAAAATACAAACTGGATCTATCTGAAGTCTGTAAGTCATATACTCTATAAAATTTATTTTTTTTAAGGTTCCTCATTAGATCTAGCCATCCAAAGATATCATTCCATTTCGGCTTAATATCTAATATTACTTTATCAAACCAAGGGCTCTCCTGCATCAATTTATAGTAAGGCTTGGTAGTTAAACAATAAATAGTATAATCTTTATGAAATTCTCTTATAGCCTTAATAGCTGCACCAGCAAGAATTATATCTCCGAGAGCGCCATGTTTTATTACTAGAATATTGTTATTTTGCATTCAAAGTCCTGATCAAATATTAAACCCTTCCTGATTCTATCAACTCAGAATAGAGATTTAGTGTCTTATCACACATAAACTTTACATTATAATTTTCTTTAATTCTTAATATACTTCTTTTAGNTAAATTTTCTCTCTGATCATCGCTAATTTTTAAAGCTGAAGAAATCTGTTTAGTCAGATCTTTTATGTTACTTGGTTTAAAGAGCCAGCCGTTGCTATTATCTTTTATGATCTCTGCTCCTCCTCCATGATTAACAGCTACGGTAGGTCGCCCCATCGCCATAGCTTCTGCTACTACTCTTCCAAAAGCTTCTGGTTTGGTAGAAGCGGAAACTACTACATCTGCCATTTTATAAATTGCTGGCATATCTGTTTGATTGCCTAAAAATCTGAAATTTTTTATCATTCCCAACTTCTTAATCTTATTTTGGAGTTCTTTTACGTAACTATTCTTATTTTGGCCATCTCCTACAAAAATGCATATAATATCATCTCTTTTAAGCTTTGCTACGGCTTCTATTAAAAGAGCGTGACCCTTCCACCTAGTCATTCTCCCAGGTAATAGTATTGTAGAAGCACNCTCNGTTAATCCTAATTTATTTGACGCAGAAACAAGCCTCTCCGCAGTAACTTTTGATNCATCAAAAATTGATAAATCGACCCCTCTAGGAATAACACTTACTTTTTCACCATCAACTTCATATTCTTTTTTAATGTGTTCTGCTATAAAATTACTTATTGCTATCACTCGATCAGCATTCAACATAATTCTGTTATATCTCTTTTTAATCTCATTTTGTAACTCGTAAGTTCCATGAAAAGTTGTNACAAATGGAATTTTCATTCTGCTAGCAGCATATCTAGCACTCCAAGCAGGAGCTCTACTTCTAGCATGAATAATATTAATACTATTATTTTTAATTAGCTTAGCTATACGCGAAATATTTTTATAGATAGTATAAGGATTTTTACTTTGTACAGGCGTATTAAAAATCTTTGCACCTCTTCGAAGAACTTCATAAGATCGTCTTCCACCTGAAGTAGCCACATAAGATCCTAGATTTCTAGAACAAAGGGCACCGGAAATCTCAATCGCTCCGCTAACTAATCCTCCACTCTCTAGGTGTGGTAAGACCTGAAGTACTGAATACTCATTCTTATTTAATGACATGTTGTTATCTCTTTAATAATTTTCTAAACTTTTATCTAATTAAAATTATTAGAAAATAATACAAACACAATGATTAAAAAAGTAAAAACTATTAATAGAAGAAAAATTTCTTATTATCATTACAAATCTAATTCTAAAATTAGTATCCTTTTCTGCCCTGGTTTTAACTCAGACATGAATGGTAATAAAGCTAAAAATATTTATAAATGGTGTAATATTAATAATATTGAGTGTTTATTATTTGATTACTCTGGACATGGTACTTCTGAGGGTAGGCTCTTAGATTTAGGAATTGAAGAATGGACAGAAGAAGCAAACTTACTACTAAATTCAATTTTAAAAAAACCTAGTATTGTAATAGGTTCCAGTATGGGTGGTTGGATTGCAATAAACCTGGCCTTAAAAAACCCTTCTAAAGTATGCGCAGTTCTTGGGATTGCCCCAGCTCCAGATTTCACTGAGAAATTATGGAAAAAGATATTAAGCAAAAAACAAAAAGCAAACATTACTAAATACGGACACATCAACATACAATCTGACTACAACCCAGATGGCTACATTATTTCTAAGAAANTAATTAATAGTGGTAAAAAATTTCTTATTACTAACCGTAAAAAGATAGANCTACACTGCCCAGTAAGATTAATTCACGGATCTGATGATAAAGAAGTAAATTTAAATAACAGTATTGAAATATTTAATAAAATAAATGCTAAAGATATTGAATTAATTATTATTAAAAATGGAGATCACAGACTTTCAAGCCCCAATAATTTGAAAACTATTGTATCAACACTTCAAAGTTTAGTNGAAAGAATTTTGGTGTAATCGTTATATATATTATTGAGACCTTCTTTATATGTTGGAAAAATCATATTTCCATATCTTTTTTTTAGGAGACCATTATCTATTCTCCTGCTATTTTCCCAAAAACTTCTACTCATAGGAGATAAGCTCTTACAAACATCCTCATAATTTTGAATAACTGGTAATTTTTTATGTAGCAATTTATACGCGTATTTGGCTACTTCTATTTGTGAGGTTGGACTATCATCTGATAAATTTATTATTCCTGTACATTTGCTAGATATAGCTGCTGATCCTAATACTCTTGCNATATCATACTCGTGTATTCTATTAAAAAAATGATCTTTCTTATGTATAGGAACAAAACTATTAGATAGTATTTNTTGAATAATATTTCTTTCAGGACCATATATGCCTGAAATACGAAANATACACAGTGGTATTTTATATCTTTGNGCAAAATTTCTTACTATATTCTCTGCATTAAGACGCAAAATACTGTTTTTTGATGTNGGTTTTAAATAACTATTTTCAAAAACCTTCCTNCCTTTATGATCTCCATATACTCCTGTNGAAGAAAGATANCCAATCCAATTTACGTTAGAAAGAGATTCATGATATTTATNAATTATAGGGCAACCTAATTCATTAGGAGGTGCTGTAATTATAACAGAATCACAATATTTAATAACTTTATCAAAACTATTTCTATCTACAACTTTAACACCAATCTTTTTTAAAATTTCTCTCCTCNCCTTGTCAGAAGTAAATCCAATAACAATCGCTCCTCTGTTNACTAGATTTTTNGATAGTTCTAAAGAAATNTTNCCCAANCCTAAAACTGCAACGTTNTTTATAGNATTACTTTTATTTTTATTATTAATTAATTTCATTNTAAGTNAGCATCCANTCTTTTTTAACANCTTTATCTCTTTCTTTATTAAAGTTATGGCGTTTTTCTACATTAAATCTTTGCTTACTTAATTTTCCTAAAGCCCAAATTGCAGCCACACGTACTAAAGATGAATCATCATTTATTAATTTTACCACACAAGGCAACATAGACTTAGAAGAAGAATTGCCCATAGCTATTAACACATTTCTAATAAATTGATTTCTACCTATTCTCTTAATTGGAGAACCTGAAAACATCTTTTTAAATTCTACTTCGTTTATTTTACTCAATTTTTGTAGTGAAGGATTATTGAACTCTTTTTTAGCTTTAAAAGCTATATTACTAGAAAGTTTTGCAAATTTATTCCAAGGACATATTGCTAAACAATCATCACAACCGTAAATTCTATTACCCATTAACGATCTGTATTTCCTAGGTATATGATGTTTATGTTCTATAGTTAAATATGAAATGCATTTTCTTGCGTCTAATTTATATGGTTGAGGAAAGGCATTTGTCGGACAAATATCTATACATTTTGAGCAAGTTCCACACAACCCTTTACGGGGTTCGGTTTTTGAAGTTAATTCAAAATCAAACAGTATAACTCCTATAAAAGTCCAGTTACCAAAACTTCTACTTATTAAATTTGTGTGTTTTCCTACCCAACCCAAACCAGATGCTTCTGCAAGGGGCTTTTCCATAAGTGGGGCAGTATCCACAAAAACTTTTGCTTTACCTCTCGTTTGGGATAGTATCCAACTAGTTAGATTCTTTAGTCTGCCTTTGATCCATTTGTGATAATCTTTATTTTGGGCATATACACTTATTAGCCCATTGTTTTTTTTTTCTAAAAAATCAAGAGGATTTTTATCATTAGAATAATTAGCTAATACTACTAGCGCAGTTTTTGCTTCTTTCCACATGTTTGTTGGGTTCAATCGAGTATATAATTTTTCTGACATCCAGGACATTTCACCGTGCCTCCCTCTACCAATAAATTCTATTAAACGTTTTCTAGTTATAGGAGGTATATGAGCTTTACAAAAACCCACATCATCAAAGCCCAAATCTATTGCTTTAGATTCTACTGACATGATAAAATTAGAATCATCATTCATTTTTTAAGATTTTTACCTATATTCCTAATATCATGACCAGACGGATACTGAATTAATCTCAAGTTAAATAAATGCATGACTGCTAATAAATGATCAAAAATATCTGACTGAATGGTTTCATACTTAACCCAATCAGTAGACTTAGTAAAAGCGTATATTTCCAGAGGCAAGCCATTTGTTCCTGGTTTCAGTTGCCTAACCATCATGGTAAGTTCCTGGTTGATATTATTATCAGATTTTAAATAGGATAGAATATAGGCTCTGAATACACCAATATTAGTTAATCTTCGATGATTGATACTATCAGCCAATTTGGAGTTGGCTTTAAAAATTTCACTATCTTTTTCTTTAAAATGATTAGCTAGCAGTTTTATTTTTTGTAATCTCTCTCTTATTTCAGGAGTTAAAAAATCTACAGAATCTTGATCAAGTAATAAAGAACGTTTTATTCTTCTACCTCCTGCTTTTTCAATACCTCGCCAATTTTTAAATGGATGCTCTAACAATTTTGATGTGGGGAATGTTATCAAAGCCTGATCAAAAGATCTAACCGTAACCGTATGCAAGCTAACTTCTATACAATCTCCATCTATATCCAAAGACGGTATGGTAACCCAGTCTCCTTCTCTAATAGTATCCGATCCAAAAATTTGAATAGAAGCTACTAAACCTAAAATAGTGTCTCTAAAAACCAAGATAATTATAGCAGTTAAAGCACCTAAACCAGACAGTATGGTCCATGGAGAAGTGTCAGAAATAACGCAGAAAGCTATTGCTAGACCAAACAAGTAAATGATTAGTTTAAGCAGTTGCACATAGCTTTTAATAGGGGTACCAGAAAAAACTGGATGATTCTTCCACGTTTCTGATAAAACAGATAAGAATCTAGTAAATGATATAACAAATACAATTATTATCAAAAATTCTGTAATCCTATTAATAACTCCTCCGTCGGGAGAAAAATTGCCTAGTCCTGCATCAAAAATAAAAATAGGAAAAACCCAGCCAATAGGTTTAAAAACCTTATATTGCAAAAGATATTTTCCTATATCATGGTTGACTCTAGCAATAGATTTTCTGATAGATTCTAAGATTAATTTATTAAAAATTAATGCAGAAATTATAGCTAAAAGAATTACAAAAAATAAATGGAGATAAATAGTATCTAGCAGCCAATTAAGTGACAATGAAACTATTAAAGGTTTTGCTATCCCAATAATAATTAGAATTAAACTCTCTACTAATGAAGAAAATGATTCCATATTACATGTACTCCTAATTATGAGTCTTTATTTTACTATAAAATAATTAAAAATCGAGATTATTATAATGTTTGACTGGCAACATGCCGGGAACCTTATCTAATAATATGTCTCTGAAAGAGGGACGAGACTTTACTCTTACATACCATTCTTTAGCATAAGGATAATCGTACCAGTAGACTTCTCCAAGATAGTCCAATATAGATAAATTAGCCGCTGCCGCAATATCTGCAATGCTAAAATGTTTTCCAGCCAACCAGTCTCTTTGTTTGCTTAACCAGTTTACATAATCAACATGTATTTTTAAATTTTTTCTACCTACCCTTAAAGTATTACTATTTGGCTGTCCTTTGCCTATAAATCCTTTTATTATTTTCTCATAAACAATAAATTCCTCTACCTCCTTATAAAATTTTTTACTAAACCAATTTAATATTCTTCTTGCCTCTGCCTTTGCCAGAGGATCTTCACCCATAAGATTTGGAACATCTTGAATATCCTCTAACCATTCCACTATAACAGATGCACCACATATAGGATTTATTTCATCTATTAATAGCACAGGAACATTACCATCAGGGTTATGGGATAAAAAAATTTTCCTTCTTTTCCAAATAGGTTCCACTAACAATTTAAAATTAATTTTTTTTTCAGCGAGCGCTATCCTCACTAANCGACAGTCTCCAGAAAATGGNAAATGATANAGAATATTCANTTAATAATTTTCCAATCTTATATAATTAAAACTTTATATTAATCTTTCAGTTTGTAAAAAAAAAATATACCTTTAACCTTCTTATAAAGGCAATTACAAATGAGTTTGATTGAACTATTTATTTATTCTTTTATACAAGGCATAACAGAATTCATACCAGTCTCTTCTTCTGCTCACCTAAATTTATTAGAAAGTTTTTTTGGATGGAGAGAAGTAGGAAGAACATTTGTTATAGCTGCACACCTAGGTACTTTGCTAACAGTATTATTTTATTTACGCGGAGAAATTAATTTAATTTTAAAGGATATAAATTATAATAAAAATAAAAAAAATTTTAAATTAGTTTTAAATATAACGATTATGACGATTCCTATAATCGTTTTTGGATTTATCGTTTTTAAAACTTTAGACTTCATATTGTTAAATTTACAACTGATAGCTTGGGCAACTATATTGGGTGCCCTCATACTTTTTATATCTGATAAATCTAAAAATTATAACAAAACCATATCGGACTTATCTTATAAAGAATCATTATTTATTGGCCTCATGCAAATTTTTGCCTTAATTCCAGGATCATCTAGAGCTGGAATGATAATTACTGCTTGTCGTTTCTTAAAAATCAGTAGGACTAACTCAACACAAATAGTACTTTTTTCTGGGATACCAACTATTTTTTGTGCAGTTATTTTGGAATTAGTTTGGCTTACAAAAAATAAAAACGAGATATATAATTATGATCTAATTCTAGTCACAGTGCTATCCTCATTATTTTCTTATATTACTATTGTTTATCTTTTTAAGTGGGTAAAACAAAAAAGCTTTTCACCATTTATAATCTATAGATTAATATTAGGAATATTAATTCTTACTATAATTTACTTCTAGAATATTGCTTAACGTTACTTTCCATAATTTCTTTTAATGATACAGGATTTATATCAAATTTTGAAAAGCCCTTCGAATTTTGAGCTNCTATATTATCATTTTGTAATAATCTAACCTGGTCTATAGTAATTGGAGGATTAGGAAAAAAAGAACAAGCNGCGCCTAAAAATTTAGCAATAACAAAAGGAATTGGGAAATATAATCTTTTGATCCCCATAGATTTCAATATTAANTCATATATTTCTTTTAAAGAAAATATATCCGGCCCCCCTAATTCAAAAGTTTGACCTTTAAATATATCCTTACTAATTAAAATCTCTATNACAGAGATTAGATCATTTACATACACAGGTTGAAACTTTGTTAAACCCTTGCCTACCATTGGCATCAAAGGGGAAATTGAAGCCATTTTTACAAATNTATTTATAAAATTATCAGATGTACCAAAAACTACACTTGGTCTCAAAATAACTGCACTCTTATGTATAGAATGTATAAGCTCTTCACCTTTATTTTTACTTTTTGCATAATGGGCCTCAGAACCTTCTGAAATTCCAAGAGCAGAAACATGAACAAAATTTACAATATTATATTTCAAACATGCCTTTGCTATATTCTTTACNCCNTCTGAATGAATTTTATAGAATTTCTGACTTTTATTTTCAGANAGTATTCCCACCAAGTTGATTACGCAGTCCACATTCTTAACAGATTCTTTTACCGCGCTATAATCCAATATATTGCACCTTTGTAAATAAACCTGTCCTACTTCTCCTATTGGCAACAAAAAGTTTGCATNATGNGGATTTCTCATTAAAGCTTTAATAGTCNAACCATTTTTTACTAAAAGTTTTATTAAATTNCTTCCTATAAAACCAGATGCTCCAAAAACAGCAACGGATTTATTTTTATTATTTTTTTTTAATAATTTACTCAATATTCTAATCCAAATAATATTTGAACAATATAAATATCAAAATAACTGAAAAACAATCAATTTTAAATTTACTTATATGTAAAAACTAAATAAAAAGTATATTTAATTTGTTTTATACAAAATTTGTTTTATAAACTTTACAAAAATGGAAATTACCATGGGGTCTATTAATTATACTTTTTACAATAAAGATTTGCCAAAACACCTTNAATTTTCTGACTGTATAGCTATAGATACAGAAACAATGGGATTAGACCCTAACAGAGATAGATTGTGTCTCGTACAAATATCTTCTGGAGATGGNCACGCACATTTAGTTCAAATACAACCCCAAAATACATACCCTAATTTGATAAATTTATTAAAAGATAATAGCAAAAAAAAAATATTTCATTTTGCTCGNTTTGATTTGNCAATGCTTTACAAAAACCTAAATGTGGAATGCAGCAACATATATTGTACTAAAATAGCATCCAAATTAGCTAGAACTTATACAGATAAACATGGATTAAAAGAGCTATGTAAAGAATTATTAAATATAGAAATCTCCAAACAAAAACAAAGTTCTGACTGGGGAAACAAAAATTTATCGGAAGATCAATTAAAATATGCAGCTTCTGATGTATTATACCTACACGACATAATGAAAAAATTAAATGAAATTTTAATTAGAGAAAATAGAATTAAAATAGCTGAAAAGTGTTTTGACTTTCTCACTACCAGAGTATACTTAGATTTACATGGATGGCATGAATCCGATATTTTTACACATTAAGCTAAAAAAAATTGCTATAAAATATATATATATTTATTCTTCATACTTAACAGCAGAGTTTGTAGTTAAAAANATTCTTAGTATATAGGAGCGCATAAATGCAATCCAAAAAAGATATGGAAATAGTAAAGGATACTATTCGTAATGAAANAGAAGGATTATCCNCACTTCTGAGTTCAATGGATGATTCCGTTGGAAAATCAGTAGAAGCGCTTTATAAGAATAAAGGGAAAATAATTGTAATAGGTATAGGGAAAAGTGGACATATAGGNAAAAAAATATCTGCTACTCTATCTTCTACAGGATCCCCTTCTCAATATATCAACTGCGCTGAAGCCAATCATGGCGATCTAGGGATGATAGAAAATGATGATATCATTTTAGCATTATCAAAATCTGGGGAAACCAATGAAATGGTAAATATTTTAAATTATGCGAAAAGAAGAAACATAAAAATTATTTCCATTACTTGCAATAAAAATAGTTTTTTATCAAAAAAATCCAATTTGACATGTCTATTACCTGAAATATCTGAAGCCTGCAAACTTAATTTGGCTCCCACAACTTCTACAACTATGATGCTTGCCTTGGGAGATGGTCTAGCAATTGCATTGATGATTAGAAAAAATTTTAAACAAGCTGATTTTAAAAAACTACATCCAGGGGGAATGCTTGGACATT